>CAZRJV010000019.1:0-21177 GCA_964600625.1 uncultured Acholeplasmataceae bacterium | reverse complement strand
TAGCTTTTAAAACTTCTTCATAAGCTTTAATTTGCTCATCTATGTTAGGCATTTCTTTACTTCCCATAAACAAGAATTCAGTTCTAAATAATCCGACACCTTCAGCATAACTAATTGTTTTAGCTTCAAGATGATTAGAAATATTAACTCCAATCTTAATTTGATGATTATCACTAGTTTTAGTAGATTTGGTTTTAAACGGTTCTAAACGTTTTGTTTTTGTTTTAATGCGATCAAGATAATGGGCATACTCAACTAATTCATTTTCATCCGGGTTAATACTAACAGTTCCATAGCGGCCATCTACTAATAATAAGTCACCGTTTTTAATATTGTTAGTTCTAATTCCAGCAACTGAAGGTATTCCCATGGTTCTTGCGATAATTGAAGCATGAGAAGTTTTACCTCCTCTTTCTGAAACAATTCCTTTCACAAGATTGAAATCTAAACCAATTGTATCTGATGGTGTTAAATCTTTGACAACTAATATAACCGGATTGGTTATAGTGATGGTATTTCTAGATAAAGCATCTAAGAAATGCATCATTTTTTTATAAACATCAGCCAAATCAACAGAACGTTGATTTAGATATTCATCTTCTATTTCTCTTACTTTATCAATATATTGATTCATTATTTGATCATAAGCAAAAGAGGCATAATGCCCTTTATTAATCAAATCGCTTACTTCTTTTAAAAAATAAGGATCTCTTAAAATCGATAACTGAACATCAAAAATATGAGTGTCATCATCCGTCATGATATTTTGAGCTAAAGCTTTCGACTCAAATATTTCCTTTTCAGCACGATTAAGTGCTTGTTCTAATTTAGCTAGTTGACCCAAGGGATCATTAACCAATTCAGAACTAATATTTACTTTTGATTCCTTATGTTTAAAAGCTTTCGCAAGCCCTAAACCAGAAGAAACCGCAATTCCTTTCTTAATCATCAAACTTCTCTTTCATCCTTAAAAGACTCAACAATAGCATAATCATTATGTTTAACAATAATTAAACTTGTATTAACAAATGGAATAATGTTTGAAACTCTTTGTGGTGGAATTGAGATTAATAATTGGATACTTAATGAATTATAAAACTTCATCATCGCTTCAATTCTTGACTCATCCATATTATTAAAGGCTTCATCAAATAAAACAACGCAACCAGAGTCAATTCGTTTATTTCTTGATAATAGTTGTTGGAATGAAGCTGCAATTACAATATAAAACGGAACTTGTGTTTCTCCACCAGACTTCTCGCGTGAAACTTTTGAAAAGTATGAAATGTTTCCATTATCGTTTTTAATTTCAATATCGTAAGACATGTAATTACGATAATCCAAAAACTCATAAGCTAAACGATCGTATTCAGGATTATCAGAAGCAATTTTTTCAAATAATTCCATTAAGATACGCTCATTTTTCTTAGATAAACCTTCAGTAAACAAGGTTTGTCTTTCATGAGCGGTTGAACCCATGATAATTTCATAATACATTTTATACTCTGGGTCTTCGCTTGGTGAGTAAAATAATTGGTAGTGGTCGCTACCAAACTTCTTACCATCTAATGCGAAATTTAGTTCTTCAATTTGTTGTTGTGCTGATTCAATTGAAGCTCTTAGTTTATAAACAAATTCTTCTTTAAAACCAACTTCTGAAGCTTTCCGTAATTCAGTAGCTTGTTGTTCGTATTTTATTAAATTGTTATTACGAATCAAGTTAGCTTCTTGTTCAAATGCTAGCAATGATTCAAAGTTTGGTTCTGCTCCAAAACTATACTGATGAACAAACGAACGCATTTGGTTAGTAAGGTCATTTTGTAGACGATTTAGTTGATTATTAATTGTCACGGTTGAACGTGATATTTCTTGGGTAATCAAATTATAGTCATGCTTAGTTTTTTGTTTCATTGCTTGATATTGAGTTTGTGCTAATCCTAAAATACCACCATGTGTTAAACCAAATTGTTTTTGTTTTTGTAAAATATCATCGAGTTTGATCTTCACATCGTCAATATTATCAATAATTCTTGTTCTTTCTTCTCTAGCATTAGCAATTTGAGAAATAACACGTTCTGAATCAATTCTTAATTGACGACGACGGTTTTTCTCTTGATCTAATTGGTCTTCAATTTTTTGTAAACTAGCGTCCATCGACAATGATGATAATTGTTTCTCTAATTCGGCAATGTCTCTTCTAGTTTCCTTAACAATATCAAGGTATCGTAATTGGTTTTGCTGAACTAATCTTAAAGCGTGTGAGCGTGATAATAATCTTGTCACACTTTCATTAGTGTCAGTTGATGAAAAATGTTCGGCCATTTCTGCTTCTAATTCCTTAACTTCGGCTTCAGCTAATTCAATTTGACGAGAAGTCGCATTATCACCAATAAATGGCACTTCAAATACTCTCGGATTGATTTGACGAGCGGTGTGATTAGAATAAGTCATCCCACTTGGGGTAATTGAACGGTTAAAGTTTTTTAAATCTTGAGCATTATAAACCGTATAAATTCCGTTTAATAGCATATTAACATAAAGTCTTGCATATTGATGTTGCGAATCAACTTTAGCGGCCAAACTACCATCTTTTACTTCGTTATATGTTTGTAGTTTAGAAGTGTTAACTAAACCAACTCCGTAAATTCGTAATTCGGTTTTGACTTTCTCATATACATCAAGAGCATCATTAAAATATTCTGGTTCGACGATAATGTCAAATCTTTGTGTATTTAAAAACCCTTCTAAAGCGTTACGCCATTTTTCGTCATTAACTTCAATTAAGTCCGCTAATGGTCTAACATTAATTTCTTTATTATATTTATAAGTTAATTCACGATTAATTGCATTAACAAGATCGTTAACATATTTTGGGTATGTTTTAATGTTTTTTCTTAAATTATTTAAACGATACTGAGCCTCGCGAAGGCGAGATGACAACTCGGTTTTTGATCTTTCAATGTTTTGTCTATCTGTATGAAATGCTTTTTCATAAGCAGAAACTGAGCCAGCAACTAAATTTAAATGATTAGTTAAATCAAAAACATTGAGGTTGTTTTGATTTTGTTCATAGTACTTAATAAAGCCGTTCATTGCTTGGTCAGGAATGTTTCTAGTAATTTGTTTTAAGAAACTAACTTCCTCATCTAAATCACGATGAACTCTTTCAACTACTTCTTTTTGATAAGTGTATTCTTTATTCTTTTTTTCTAAACTATCTTGATATTCTTGCAAAGTTTTTGATAAGTCATTGCTATCTTTTGCTTTTTCTAAAATTAAAATTTTCTGATCATTTTCTTCAATAACTAAATCAATATCTGCTTTTTCAGTTCTTAATTCATTTAACTTAACATCAAGTTTTTGAAGAGATTGTTCGCTATTTTTTAAGAAGTTTTCTCTTTGTTCAACCCAGTTTAGATTATCAATAATTTCATTAATCGTAATTTGTTCTTTTGATTCTGTAATAGTTTGTCCTAATTCATTAATTGAATCAAGCCTTTCTAATTTTTCACGATCATTTTTAATTTGGGCTTCAACTCTTTTTAGTTGTGCCACATTATTTTTTAACGATTGAATATCGATTGGATTATCATCTAATAGAAACTCAAAAACAAATGTTTGTAAGTCAATTGACCTAAAAGCTAGGGCTTTTGGTAATAATTGCGCATATTTTTTGGCATCCATTCCAAAAAACTTCGCTAACGCTTCACGGTATTTTCTTTGTGTATCAAATGGAGTTAGATCAATATCTTGGAGCCTGAAGTACTCTTTCATCGCTTTATAATCACGCGGCATATTACCGTCAAGAAACATTTCATCATGCATTGCGACATTTTCTAAGAGATATAAACGTTCTCTGATTGATGTATTCCTTGGTAAATCTAAAATGGCGCCAACTATATTAAAAGTTTTTTCCTTTTCATCATAAAACTCTAAAGCAACATGAGTGATAACGTCACCTGGACGAATAAATTCTTTATTCTCCGCCCCGATTCGGCCTCTAACATAGCCTTCTAAAGTTCTTTTCGCATCATCAGTAGCAGCCACGTTAAATTTAACGCCGCCCCTTCCTCCAACTAATAAATATTGGATCGCATCTAATAATGTTGATTTCCCAGAACCGTTTTCGCCACTTATTAAGGTGTTACCTTGAATATCAATCGTTTGATTTGAAAATAAATGCCAATTGACCAATTTTACTTTAGTTAATTTCTTCATATGAAACTCCTCCTTGGCCTTCAATATAACCTTCTAGTTTATCAATTACTTCACGGATTCCCCCTAAATCAGTTACATATAAAATAGTGGGATAAATTTTAATTCTAGCATCATCTGATAACCCCGTATCAATATAGTCAATAACATTGTAGCCTCTTAGCATTTGAAGTGCTGGTTTTAATTCGTTTTTAGTAATTCGTTTGTTATCTAAGTAACCAATTCTTGTTAATTCATCATGAATTTCATATAAAAATACTTCAACATTTTCATCCAATGTCACATAATCCATTTTTCTTTGATATAAAATTCGGGTAATTAAGATTAACACGCTGTCAACTTTCTTTAATCTCAAATGATTATAAACTGCTTCATTTTTAATAAAGATAACTTCATCTTCCCTTTTAATGTTTAATTCAAAATCTATTATCTTGAAAAAAGCTTCAAAAGTTTCTTTGAAAGCTAAAATCATCCGGTAATCATTACCATCACCAGGTTTTCTTTTGGTAATAAAGTTAACTTGTAATAATTTATTAACAATACGAGAAAACTCAGTTTTTTCTCCTTCTTTTAAGTTTAAGTATTCTTCATTAAATTTTTTGATTGCTTGGGTTTTATTCATTTTATTGACCTCGCTTAATTAAAAAGTTATTAAATGTTGCAAAATTATTTTTTGTTTCCCGATTTAATAATTCCACTTGGTAGTCCATACCAACTGATCGGGAATATAAAAATATCAAAATAAGTTTTATATAATCTTCTTCTGTATCCAATGGTAAATTTGAGGCTTCAATATTGGAAGCATGGTTTAAATGAGTTAAGACATAACGGTTAATTTCTTTTTTACCATAAATATTGTTTTTGACTAAAAATTCAATTTTCTTACGTTTAAATTCATCGGTAATTAAATCATCCAGAACCGTCACTGGTTCTGGATCAGTTTCAATCCGGTAACGTCGTTGGGTATACAATGACTCAGTATCTAAGTTTCTAGCTTGGACTAGATTGAATAACTTTGAATAATCGAAAGTTTCTTCATCACTATCAATTACTATTTTAAAAATACGGTTAAAAATTCCTTCGATATCATCAGAGTGATTAGTCAAGAATAAAATTTTAGATGCTGCCGCTGAAACATATTGTTCGTTTTTACGGTCGATTGCTAAAATTAAGTTTTCGAAAGCTGAAAATGAATCACCGATAAATCTTAGTTTTTCTTCGATATAATGAAAGGCATCATCATAGTCATCTATTTTTTTGTCTTTCATTACCGCATGAGCTAAGGTATCCATCGTATCATCTTCGTTATAAATTCTTAAAACCTTATCTAAAATAGCTTTCTTGTATCGCGGTAAACTATCTTTGGTTTTTAAGTTGTAATAAGCGTTGTCAAAAAAGTTGTTTTTATATTCCACCAACAACTTCTCTAATAAGTGTTGTAAATCTTGCTTATCATGTTGAACCGTAATATCGTGATAGTAACGGTAAATATTTGCTTTAAGTGCTTTTAGTTTTTTAATTATTTCATTCGTGGAATCATATGCTTGTTCAATAATACCCAAGCCTTCATCAAGCGTGAAATTTTTTAAAAGAGCATAAACGGCATAAATTTCACCAGTATACTCGACTTGTTCTTGACTTTGTATTGATTTTAAAACATCGATTATTCTAATCGTGTAGTCAAATAAATTAAGCGATGTTTTATAATCACCTAACTCCTCTTCTCCTAACCAACCACAATCTCTGAAATAGTTAATAACGGCGGTCGCTTTTTGTCTACTAGTACGAGCATCTTCAAAATCAACTTCACCCTTTAATTCTAGTTCATCAAAATAGTTTATTAAACGTTGAACCACAAACTCCCTTTCACCTTGAAATGAGTCTTCTACGCTATCAAGTGCATCATAAATTATAAAGATACAATCAACATATATTTCACGGTTTGGACTAGATAAAACGTTGAAAAAGTTAGGATCAATAATATCAAACAATTTAATCATTATTGTTTCCCTCCTGTAAAAATCCCCCGTTGAGGATTTTATCTATTTGAATAATCGCCTCATTAATTTCTACTTGATTAGTAATTAAACGATTATTCGAATCTTTGTTAATTGATAAGACTAAATCAGCAATATGAATCTCAAAAGGTTCAATATTACTACCGTCTCGGTAAAAGAAAAGATTGACTTGATCCAAGTACTTTTCTTTAAACATTTCCTTCGTATTTAGCTCATCATAAACGATGATAACCATCGGTTTAAAGATTTTTTTAAGAGCTTGCGAAACTGATTCCATATTAGTAGAATCACGAAGTTCTTGACGAAACCCGGATTCTGCAAAACTTTGAGCTAATCTAGAAAGAATCTTAAGATGAATTTCCTCCGAATTAGTTGGTGTCCCGATTACAAAAAACAGATCAACTGGTCGACCATCAATTGATTTATAATCTATCGCTTTTTTTAATCTAAATAAAGCAATAAATGGGTATTTAACAAAAGAACCACTAGCATGTGGAAAGGCAACTCCTTTGCCAACACCAGTAGTTATTTCTAATTCTCTTTGAACTAAAGCATCATAAAATAAATTGCGATCTTTAATTAAATTGGTTTGAAAAATTGCATCTGAGGCTATTTTTAAAAACTCTTCTCTATCACTAGCAACGTAATCTAAATACACCAAGCATTCTTTTACCATTGATGAACCCCCAATTTCTTTACTATTATTATAACATAATAATAATACTTTTTTATAATAAAAAATCAATTAATGTAAAAAGGCTTTATTATCATTATTCAATGAAAAATGATGATCAAGACATTTTAATAATACACGATTTAGTTTGTTTCGTTTATAATGCTAAGAAAAGTATCTTCAATGGAAATTAAATTCTCAATTAGTAAGTGTCTTTTAGGATCATTAAAAGGTTTTGCTTTGCCAACAATTTCAATCATCATTGGGCTAAGATCTTTCATAAAATAGGTACCAATCTTTGCTAACCATCTAGGAACGTAGATTAGGGTTTTTCTTTTATTAGTAAGCTTTGCAATAATTTTATAAATATCTTTAATTGTTAAATAGACACCCGATAAAACAATATCGTCTTGCAGATTACCTTCCGCAGCTATAATAATGGCTTTTGCAATGTCTAAAACATCGATAAAATCGTACGCTCCTTTAACATAAGGTAGAACTCTTTTTTTAGTCGCATTGATAATTTCTTGACCGGCTTGGGACCCTTTGGAATCATTGATACCAATAACTGCCGTTGGATATAGTATTAAAGAATTTAATCCCTTTTTTCTTAATTCTTGCACATATAAAGTAGCCATCGTTTTGGTTTTAGGATAATTATACTTTATCTTGTCAATATTTTTTTCAATATAATAGCCTTTTTTAACATTATATTTTAAAACATCGGTTGAAGAGATATAGATTAGTCTAGCTTCTTTTTTTAAACATTCGTCAGCAATAACTTTCGTCATTTCATAGTTGGCTTGATAGCTTTGATTGTAATCTTTATTTAATAAATCAATGTATCCAGCGATATGAATAACAGTATCATTTTTATTAATATAATGTTCGTAAAAAGCAGGATCATAAAGATTTCCGATATATTTTTCTATTTCTAATCCATCCAATTCTTTTCCTTCTTTACGAAGTAAAACTTTAAATTTAATATTCTTATCGATTAACATTCTAACTAGATTGTTACCGATATGTCCGGTTGCTCCTGTGATTACTAACATCTGATCACCATTTCCTATCATACTTCACATATAAATATAGCCCAATAAAACCTAATTTCTCGCTTTACTTGTCGGTTTCTTTCATTTTGAACTTGATAGTCTAACTTACATGTTGAATTTTCAAATTTTTTCTTGAGATTTACGGTGTATATTTTGCTACATAATACACTGTATTTCAATAATTTTTAAGAACTCGCTATTTTTGATATGTAAATATCGGCTTGTTAAGCCGTTGTTATTTATATGGCGTGCCCGACAAGAGTCGAACTTGCGACCTAAACCTTAGGAGGGTTTTGCTCTATCCAACTGAGCTACGGGCACCAATAATATTATTATACTACAAAAATAAAAAAAAGAGCCACTGCTCTTATCTATCTAAACCCTTTTAGGGATAATTTGTTAAATTAATTATAGATGATTCCTAGACCCAAGTACTAATAACATTGCATAATATAAGTCTTTATTTCTTGCGGCTTTTTCTTTTTCGTTTTGTTTTTTTCTATTGATAAATAGCATAATTTCACCCCTTTCACTCTATTTCAAATATATTATACAACATAATGAAACAATTTTCAACCCATTTACATTATATTTCATTTCACTATGGTTCTTTCCGTTTTTAATTGATAAAAGAATAAAACAATCCGATTATTATCGGATTGTTTTACTATTTATTGTTATTATAAAGTTAGATTATGTATGAAAGAATATGAAAACTACTTACTTTCAGACTTAAACATGTGATAATTTTTGTGGATCAAATCAGCTAATTCTTCAAGTGTCTCATTATTGTTATAGATGTGAAGATCAATATGAAACAATTTATCCTCTTGAAAATATTGATCATCTGATTGTAATCTTTTTTCTACACTATTTGGATTATCACCACGAGCTAACATTCTTGCTTGTCTTTTTTCTTTACTTGATTCAACAAAGACAATAAAAATTTTTTTCTTTAACTGAAAAAATAATTCGTTAGCACCACTTGGATCTAAAATAACTACTCGTTCTTCTTTTATATCTCGACGATTAATACCATAAAAGTTATTTTGATAAGTAGTAACTTCAACAAAAGCGTCTTGTTTTTTATTATCTAAAAATTCTTCCTTAGTTAAAAAATGGTAATCAACACCGTTTTGCTCATGAGTTCGTGGCAATCTAGTCGTTGTCGTCACACACTTTTGATAATGATATTTATTAAAAAGAATCTTTGCTATTTCGGTTTTGCCGCTGGCACTTGCCCCCACAATTACTATCATTTAGATCCCTCTATTTCGTTGATAATAAAATTTGTTCATTAATGAATTGATTTTTATATAAATTATAATATTCACCTTGTAAGTTAATTAACTCTTGATGACTACCTTGTTCAATAATTTCACCTTTATCAATTACTAGTATTTTATCAACTTCTTTAATCGTTGACAACCGATGAGCGACGATAAAGGTAGTCCTTCCTGCCATAACTTTTTCAATTGCTGTTAAAATTGCTTCCTCTGTTTTAGTATCAATCGATGAAGTCGCTTCATCTAGAACTAAAATACGCGGATTAACTAATAAAGCTCTTGCAAAACTAATTAGTTGTCGTTCCCCAGCTGATAACAGAGAACCTTCTTCACCGACAAATTTGTCGTATCCGTTTTCCATTTTAATAATAAAGTCATTGGCTCCAACAATTTTAGCTACCTCAATTACCTCTTCTAAGGAGGCATCTTGTCGGCCATATCTAATATTGTCTAAGACTGACATATTGAATAAGTGCGGAGTTTGCAAAACATAACCTAAATTGGATCTTAAATTCCCAATAGAAATTTCTTTATAATCAACTCCATCAATATAAATATGACCACTATTAGGTTCATAAAACCGGCAAACCAAATTAACAATCGTTGATTTTCCGCTACCAGTTGATCCAACTAAAGCAACACTCGTTCCCGCTTTAATATCTAAAGTAAAGTTTTTCAAAATAATTTCATCTTCAAGATATGAAAATGTTACATTATCAAACTTTACATCACCCTTTAGCGGTAGATAATTTTCTTTATTAGGGTTTAATAGACTGCCATACGTTTTAGTGACCTCGGCTGAATCTTTTATTTGCGGCTCTTCATCAATTAAACCGATTATTCTTTCAGCCGCGGCTTGCGCTTGTTGTAATTCTGCTAATATATTAGCTAATTGCATTACTGGATCAAAGAACTGAATAGTATAACTAATAAACAAGTACAGAGTTGAAGCTGCTAAAATATCATTAATAACCATTGACCCACCAAGTCTTAAAATAAAGACGATTGCCGTATAACTAGTTATTAATAACACGGGGAAAAACAATGACGAGTATAAAATCGCCCTAATTGATTTTTGTTTCATAGTTGTCGTTAACTCGGTAAACTCTAAGTAATTGTTCTTTTCTAAAACTAGGGTCTTAGAAGTTTTATTCCCTAAAATTCCTTCATTATAAGCCGCTGTTATTTGTGAGTTAGTTTTTCTAACATCACGATAAGATTTTAAAATCCTTTTTCTAAAAAACATACTGATTAAAAACATAATTGGAACTAAAACAATAATAATTAAAGCTAGTTGCCACTTAATAAAAAACATGACTCCTAAAATTCCCACCATTGAAAGAATTCCCCATAAACCATTAACTAATCCCCAGGAAATGATAGCTGATAATCTTCTTGAATCACTTGTTAACCGTGATACTATCCACCCCGCGGGAGTCTTATCGTAATAATTATATGACAGTTTTTGTAGTTTAATAAAAGCCTGCTTTCTTAATTCGTAGGCAACTTCAACTTCGACAACTCCAGCCATTTTAATAAACGCAAAAACGACAAATCCAAAAGCTAGAGCAATTGCGATATAACCACCAATAAAATACCATACTGTCGAAAAATCAGGATTTTCTCCAAAAAAAGTATCAATCGCATAGCGGTTCATCAACGGATAAATTAAATCTAATGCACTTAAGGCAACGACCGAAAGAACTAAAAGGATTAATGGTTTAGATCTTTTAATCATAACTTTAAATATTTTTGTCCAAATGGAAAGTTTAATTTTTTGTTGTTTTACATCTTGATCATCAAATTGTTCCATTATTCATCACCTTCGATATGACTTAAAAAGTTAGATTCTAACTCCCCTTGAATATCCCATAAACTACTATATAGTCCTTTATTTTTCGTTAATTGTTCATGCGTACCAATCTCGCTTACTATCCCGTTTTCTAAAACGATAACTAAATCAGCTTCACGAGCGGTTGTAATTCGATGAGTAATAATAATTGAAGTTAGTTCTTGATTACTACTTTTAAGCGCTTGCCTAATTAATAAATCAGTTGTTGTATCAACCGCTGATAGCGAATCATCAAAAATAACTACCGGTTTTTGCAGTAATAACATCCTAGCAATAGCAATCCGTTGTTTTTGTCCCCCTGATAAAGTGACTCCTTTTTCACCGACTTTAGTATCATAACCACCATCAAATTTAGTTATCTCTTGGTGAATAGACGCTACCTTAGCAGCACCAATTACCGAATCATGAGTAACGTTTCGTTGAGCAATACTAATATTATCATAAACACTTCTAGCATATAAGAATGGGTCTTGTAAAACTAATCCTATATTAGCTCTAACGTGCTGTTTTTTAATATCTTTAATGTTAATGCCGTCAAGCAGTATTTCACCTTCATTAGCGTCAATTAATCGAGTCAAAAGGCTGGCTATTGTTGATTTACCTGCTCCGGTTTTACCAACAATGGCAATCGTTTGACCGGGTTTTATTTTAAATGAAACACCATTTAATAGATCAGCATTTTGGGTATAACGATATTTGACATCTTTAAACTCAATTTCACCTTTAATTATTGGTTCTAACACACCATCATTTTGATACTCATCAGGGTTATTAAGAACTTCTTCAATCCGATTATTAGCAATTATAGCTTTACCAAAATCACCAACAATTCTACCTAGACCCCTAATCGGCCAAACAAGCATGCCAATATACATTAATGCCGCAATAATATCACCAGTAGACATTAAGTTTTGTTGACTAAAATAAATTGAAACTGCAATAGTAACAGTATACTGAATAAATGAAAAAAAGTCAGATATGCCCCAATAAATTGAAGCGACATGATTTAATTTTTCTGATTCATCACGATATTTTTTACTATCAGCATCAAATTTCGCGATTTCTTCAATTTCCGTATTAAATGCTTTGACAACTCTAACTCCATTAACATTTTCTTGAATCGTGGTTGTCATTTTCGATTCAATTTCTTCTACCTGTTCAAATTTTCTTTTAACAAAGCGAAAATAAATAACCGAAGAAATAACTGATAACGGAGCTAACACCATCGTTGATAACATTAGATATATATTAATTAATCCTAATTGAATCGCTCCGAAGATAAACTGGGCAAAGATATTAACTAATTGCGGTAACTGAGCTGAGATAAAACCTTGGACCATTTCGATGTCTGAACTACATCTTTGAATTAAGTCGCCAGTATTAGAACTGCTATGGTAAGTGTACGATAAATCTTGAATGTGTGAATACATTTTATTTCTCATATCAAAAGAAATCTCTTCACTTAATTTTCCCCTAAAAAAACCATTAGAAAACAAAATTCCACTACGTATAATTTGATAACCTAATAAGACAACTCCTACTACAACAATCGCTGTTAACCCTTGGTAAGTAGCAAAAAAATCTAGTAAAAACTTAGGTAAAGAAATCATTGAATCTTCATTTCCTAATATTTTATCAAAAATATATTTAACAAATTGTGGCACGTAAGAATAAGTGAACGGAGCAAAACCAGCCAAAAACAGCACCATTAATAGGGCAAACACATGTTTTTTACTCCACTTAAATAATTTTAATATTTCTTTCATTTTGAAAATCTCCTGATGAATAATTATATAAAAATTATAGCACGAACAACCACTAGATTATTATAATATAATAATAGAAACGCTTTACATATGATAAACTATAAATAGTAAGGAGGAAAAGTAACAACTAATCATTTAGTTCGTTATTTAAATGATGAAAATGAAAAAAACAATTCACAGCCCCAAAGCACCACCAGCCATTGGACCTTATTCACAAGCAATTCAAGCTGACCGAACTTTATATATCTCTGGTCAACTTCCAATTAATGCTAAAACTGGGTTAGTCCCTAATACGATTAAAGAACAAACCCAACAAGCCCTAGATAATATCTACTACATTATTAGTGAAGCTGGTTATGAATTAACCGATATTGTTAAATGTAGTGTATATTTATCTGATATAGAAAACTTTCAAGCGATGAATGAAGTTTATGCTAACTTCTTTTATGAACATAAACCTGCTCGGATCGCTTTTGAGGTTTCTAGATTGCCAAAAGATGTTTTAGTCGAAATTGACGCGATCGCTTTTAAATAACAAAAAGAAAATACATTTACCATTAAATGAAAAAAATGCTTTCACATCATTTTGATATGAAAGTATTTTTTTATTGTCAATTTATTTAAATTTTACCGACTAAGTCAATTCCTGGTTTTAAAGTATCTTCACCTGGATTCCAATTAGCGGGACAAGCTTCACCACCGTTAGCTTCAACATATTGTGCAGCTTGAACTTTTCTTAATAGATCTTTGGCACTACGACCAATCCCCATATCGTTAACTTCCATTGCCACTACTTCTCCACGTGGATTAATTACGAAACTACCTCTTAGGGCTTCCCAGCTCTCTTTAACTAAAATGTTTAATGAATCAGCTAACATTCCTGTTGGATCTGCTAACATTGGATATTTGACTTTACCAATGGCAGGTGAGGTATCAAACCACGCTTTATGCACGAAATGAGAGTCAGTAGAAACTGAAAAAACTTCACAGCCTACTTTTTTAAACTCATCATAATAATGAGCTAGTTCTTCTAACTCGGTCGGACAAACGAATGTAAAATCGCCTGGATAAAATACTAAAACAGACCATTTACCTTTTAAATCATTATTGCTTACTTCAATAAATTGATTATTATGAAAAGCATCTAATTTAAAATCAATTAGTTCTTTACCAATTAATGACATAATTAACACTCCTTTTTTAATTTTATACTATATTTATTATACAACATTTTAGGTCTCTTTATGACCCATATGCTTTTATCTAAAAGTGAGTTTTGTTAATTATTATCTTAATTAAAATTAAATAATCTCCATTAATTTAATAATATCTAATAGATTGTTAGTATTATAATCAGCTAATTGTAATTTCGTCGCCTCCCCAACCGCAAAAGTCGACATCCCAGCTCCCTTAGCAGCTTGAATACCAGCTATTGCGTCTTCAATAACCAAGCAATCTCTTGAATTAATATTTAATTGTTTACTTGCCAAAATAAATATCTCAGGATTTGGTTTTGACTTTTTGATATCGCTACCATCAATAATAACATCAAAGTTATTATATAAACCTAGTTGTTTTAAGATAAATTTAGCATTTCTTGAAGATGATGCGATAGCTATTTTAATCTTGTTTTCTTGTAAATAGTTAATTACGTCAACAACATTTGTTGAAATATCACTTGGTGTTAACTGTGTTAATAACTTGCGATAGTGATCGTTTTTTAATGTCATTAATACTGATTTTTCTTCTTCGCTATAATTCTTTTTGGAATTTCTTAAAATTACTTCCAATGAGTCTTTCCTAGAAATACCTCTTAATTGGTGATTAATGACTTGATCAAAATAAATATTTTCCTGCTCAGTAATTTTAGACCATGCTAAAAAATGAAATTTATCGGTTGAAACGATTACACCATCTAAGTCAAAAATAACTGCCTGATATCTCATCTAAAACACCCCTTTAATTGGCTTGATGCCACTTGATAACATTGGATAATACCACAAGTGATATTTGATGTCCCGAACCTTTATAGACAAACAATTCAGAATTATTTGTAGTTAGTCTCTCTATTAATAAACCCATATTTTCATTATTAACATATGGATCATCATCAGCGGTTGAAATGAAGATTTTTTTATTAGTTAAATCTTTGAAGTTTTGATTTGGGTTAATATAATCTGGGCTTAATAAAACATAATTGTTAATAACTGGATTAGTTTGAATTACACCTAGAGCGATATTGGCACCATTGGAAAATCCGACAATGGTCGCATTTTCTAATGTAAAGTTATATTGATTAGAAAAATGAAGCAAGCTTTGAATTAAATAATTTGTTTCCTGTTGATAACTTTCTAAATCATAAAAACCGATACCTTGTCTTTTAAAATATCGGTTCATCCCATTTTCAACGACTCTTCCTCTAATACTTAAGATATTAGCGTTTTTATCAATTCTCTTAGCTAGTCCAATCATATCATTTTCATTGCCACCAGTTCCGTGCAACATTATTAAAGTTTTATTTGAATTATTATTAATATATACATGTATCATTTTATTGATTCCTTTGCTAAATAGCCAATTTTTTTAAGCATTTCATTCAATGCGCTTTGTTCTTCTACCGTTAAGACATTAAATATTTCTTTCATCTTATCATAATGTCTAGGGAAAATATCTATAGCTTTAGTATGTCCTTGTTTAGTAAGTGAAACATTAATTATTCTTTGATCTTGATCACTTCTTTTTCGGTTAATTAACTGCTTTTTTTGTAGTTTATCTAAAATATATGATAACGATGAACTAGCAACCAATACTTTGCTTTTGATCGCTTGTACTGTAATATTATCATAATGATAAATGACTTCAAAAACAGAAAATTCATTGATGTCAAAACCACTTTGATCGATATCTTTTTTTATATATTCAACAAGTGATTGATATGTCTTAAAAAGAATAATCATTGATTTTAAAGCTTTTCGATTGGCTTCGAGATTAAAACTAGGCATTAAAAATGCTCCTTTTTAAATGTTTTATTACTTCTAACAGTATCAATTGGTCGGACAACACCTTCAACATAATCTCTTACATGACGAAATTTTGGTGGTAAGGCTAGGGTTTCTCCTAGTATTTCATAAGATTCTTCGTCATCGATAAACCCTGGTTCATCAGTTGCAATTTCAAACAAAACATTCGGATATAACCTTGTATATACCGACTCAAAATAAAAACGGTCGACATACCCTGAGTTAGGGGCGCTAATAGCGTTTAGGCGATCAATCCAAAAATAAAGCTCTTCGGTTGTCTTAACTCTAAAGGCGATATGATGAATTCCACCATATCCTTGACGGCTACGTTCTTCATTATGTTCATCATGATATATAATTAGTGAGCCGCCGTTACCGCCGGCTCCCATTTCATAAAGATAATAATTGTCTTCTTGCTTGCTTTGACGCATAAAAAACACTTCTTTTAATAAATAATCCATATTTTCTAAGTTACTAACGGTAATATAAACAGGACCAAGACCGGTAATCGCAAACTCATTAGGAACTGGTCCATTTTCCCATGGATGTCCTGTTTCAATGCCAAAATTATTTTCATCTGAAAATAATACATACATTTGACCATCAAAGTCTTCAAAATGAATTATTTTGTTTCCAAAAATTTCCTCAATAGGTGAATGCTTAACTTTATAGTGGTTAAACCTTTTTAACCAATATGATAATGCTTGGTCATCTTTTACTCTAAAACCAGTGCGTTGAATTTCATTGTTAGCATGAACCGCTTTAGAAATACCTTTAAAATCAAAAAAGGTAATGTCCGTACCTGGACTCCCTTTATCATCAGCAAAAAACAAATGATAGGTATTAATATCATCTTGGTTTACTGTTTTTTTGACTAATCTCATTCCTAAAATATGAGTGTAAAATTCATATATCTTTTCAGCACTAGAAGTAATTGCTGTGACGTGGTGAATTCCTGATAATTGTTTCATAATACCTTTTCCTTTCTTCTATTAACTAGATTCGTTTATATTATAGTTCGAATTCGAATTAAATTGAAGCGAAGTGCTTAAAAAAAGATGAGCGGTTAAGCTCATCTAGTAAATTATTTATGATTTTCTAAGAATGTATTAAAATCAGCAATCATCATTTTGGTAGAATTAAATCCACCCGGACTAATATACCAGGCCGTTGGGTTTAGTGAATAAATATCATTATTTTTACTAGCGTTAGTTTCTTTTACTAAAGCGTTATTTAAAAACGCTTGTAAATTGGCACTACCCTGTCCAGTTGCTGATCCGCGGTCCATAATTAAAATTATTTCAGGATTTACCGATGAAATATATTCATGGTTAGCAAGATTACCGTGCGAACCACCTTCTTGACCATATTCAGGATCAGACACACCAAATCCAAACTCATCATGAACAGCTGCAAACCTACCGTTTGCTGGAAAGAATGAAAGTTGTTCACCGTTTAACATTATAAACAAGGCTTCATGGTTTTTGGCAACCTCTTTAACAGCATCCATTCCAGCTTTTAGTGTTGAAAACTCAGTATCTAGTTTAGTTTTAATACTTGGAAATATTTTCGCTAAATTAGTAACGTTTCTAGAAACGCCTTCTAGATATTCGCCATATTCTAATGAAACATCTAAAATATCAGCATTAGGATATTGTTCTTTGAAAGTATCGTATGAACCAGCTGAGCGACCACCAATAATAACTAAATCAGGGATAAATAAATCTAGTGCCGTCCAATCAGGAATAAAGATTGAACCAATTGCAACATAATCATCACCATTATACTTATTTAGATACTCTGGAATATTACCTTTTGGTAATGCTAATTTAAAAATGCTTGTATTTTCAATTCCAACAACATCCAAAATATCAAGGATATCGTAGTTAAAAATTGCTACATAACGAGGATTGGTTTTAAAAGTTTGGGTTACTTCAGTTCTGTTACCGCCAACCCAACCACTGCCACCTTCATTTAATTCCCCATCAGTAGTTACTGTATGGGTTACTTCAACATCATTTCTTTCATACTCTCCGTCATTACTATTTTCGGGATTGCACGCTGCTAATGTCAAGCCAGCTACTATTACAAATATCGATAAAATTACTTTTTTCATATCATATTCTCCTGTTCTTCAGTTTTTTATCCTATTCTTGTAGTTGTGAATCTAATTCATCATTAAAGTAAAGACATACTTTGCGGCCGTTAACACCGGCAATGCAAAAATCATGGTCAAATACTCGGTCTAATTTTGCTTTATCCATCATATAATTAACATCACCTTCATGAATTATCTCGCCATCTTTCATTGCGATAATATGATCAGAAAATGCTGCCGCAAAGTTAATATCATGCATGACAACAACGATCGTTTTACCTAAGTCTTTGACCAATTTTTGTAAAATCGTCATCATTTCTACGGCATATCGCATATCCAAATTATTTAGCGGTTCATCTAGGAATATATATTTAGTATCTTGCGCTAAAATCATTGCGATATAAGCTCTTTGTCGTTGCCCACCAGATAGCTCGTCTAAATATTTATGCTCAATTTCTTTGACATCCATATATTCTAACGCTTCATCAATTTTTTGAAAGTCTTCTTCTTTAAGACGCCCTTTACTATGGGGAAAACGACCAAAACTAACTAAATCACGAATCGTAATTCTAATGTTTAGTTGGTTAGTCTGTTTTAAGATGGCCAGTCTTTTAGCAATTTCTGATGATTTCATTTGCGTCATATCAACTCCGTCAATATAGACTTCACCTTTACTTGGTTCTAACAACCGAGATATCACACCTAATAAGGTTGATTTGCCCGCCCCATTAGCGCCAATTAAAGCAGTAATTTTATTCTCTTGAATGGTAAAACTAATATCATGCAAAACTTTGTTTTTACCATATGCTTGTGAAATATTTTTAATTTCTATCATATTTGATTCTCCTTTAAAATTAAGTAAATCATGTAACCACCACCAACTAAATTGATGAGGACGGTAACTGTTGTTAAATAACCAGTTTCAGCAACTACTACTTGTCCTAAAACTAAGAATATTACCGCAATCAAGCTAGATAAAATAAATAAAGGCAAGTGTTTGTATGTTTTTAGAAGTTCGCGTGCCGCATTAACAGCTATTAACCCTAAAAATGACAGTGGACCAACTAATGCAGTTGATATTGACATCGCAAAAGCGATGTAAATTAAACTTAAATTCATTTTATGATTATATCTAACCCCAAGTCCAACGGCATGATCTTCCCCTAATGCCATTACATCATAGCTCTTGATTTGTCTAAAGATTAACGCTATAGTAACAATCATAAATGGAATTGCCAACCAAATAATATTAGTATTAATGTTAGTGACACTTACTTGGATTTTTAAAGTTAATTGATCAAATTCCGAAGGCTCCATAATTGTTTGTAAGAAACTGGCTGAGCTTCTAGCTAATGTCGATAATACCATGCCAACTAATAATAAAAAGATGATATTATTTCGGTTTCTTCTTAAAATTAAACGATACATTGCCAAAGTAACTAACACCATTAAAACTGTTGCAGTTATAAAGTTGAGATAAGGGTTACGATAAAAGATACTATTAGAAGAAAAAACAAAAATAATTAAAGTTTGAATAGTGACAAATATCGCATCAAAACCAATTAAACTTGGTGTTAAAATGCGGTTATTGGTAATTGTTTGAAAAACTAAACTAGTAGAAGCAATTAAGACCGCTGAAACTACCATTGCTAATAGATGAGTCGTATTACGCGATAATATCCGTTTGATATTTTGTTGTAACAACTCATTTCTAATCGGGTCGGTTGATGATAACGGCTGATCTGTTGTTAGCATCCATAAAAAGATATACGCGACTAGTGAAACAACTACTATAATCGTGGTAGTAAGATATATTTTAGTATTACGTTTCATGTTTCATCCTCCTGAAAATAATAAATAGGAAGATTATTGCTCCTGTTACACCCATTGTGAAGTTGATAGTAACTTCAAATGGGAAAACAATAATACGACTAAATACATCATTTATTAACACAAAGACTGCGCCAAATAAAGCAATATCGAAGATCGTTCGCTTAACATTATCGCCATAAAAATATGAAACTAAATTAGGAATAATTAAGCCAACAAAAGGTAGTGTTCCCGCTAAAACAAAGGAAAGCGATGAAATAACAGCAATAATAATAAGTCCAATCGTTAATACTAATCCATAGCGCACGCCTAAGTTTTTAGCAAAATCTTCTCCCATTCCAACAATACTAAATCGGGTTGCGAAAATAATGGCTAGAATAAATAATGGAATTATTAAATATAGTAATTCGTAAGTACCAGCCGCTTTATTCGAAAAGCCATTAATACTAATAGTGTTTAAAAATTGTAAACTATCAGTCCGGTAAGCAATAAAAGTGGAAATTGCTGATATCATCGCCCCATACATAAGACCAATTAGTGGTACATAGATAACGTTTTTAAACTTGATTTTCTTAAGAATCAACATAAACAAAGCAGTTGAAACCAATGAAAAAGCAAACGCAAAAAGAATCTTTATTAGATACGTTTGCTCTTGAAATATTAACATACCAATTAACACTCCTAAAACGGCGGCATCTGTTGTTCCAGCTGTTGAAGGAGATACGAATTTGTTACGACTAATTGTTTGCATAATCAACCCAGCAACACTAACACCAGCTGCCGTAATAACAATTGCAATTGTTCTGGGAATCCGGCTTTTAGTAAAGATTGTTAAGATTCGTTCATCACCACTAAAGACTCCTTTAACAAATAAGCTAATATTTGCAAAAAATCCTTGCTGATGATCAACGACGCCAACAACGATTGATAGTATTACTAGTATAAAAAATAAAACAATTAGAAAAATCCGCTTGTTAAACTTAATCTTCGTCATTCACAGTTGAATAAACAAGTTCATATTGCTCACGTAAAACTTCAACAACTTCTGTTGGTCGAGTGTTTTTGCCACCTTGTTTATGCAAATTCATATGTTCTGGACTTTTATGCCATTGGTGATATGCTTCTTTATTTTCCCAATAAATAAACATCCTAATAACATCTACATCCTTTTTACTTGTATCTACTAATATATCTCTACGGATAAATCCAGGAAACGATTCAACTACCGATGGAGCCTTAGCTTTCATTAATGATTGCTCGAGATTGCCCTTCTCTAGTTTCATAACTCTAGAAACAACAAACATTTACTTCTCCTCGCATTCTTATTTCTATTTTTACTTTAATTATAGTTTATATAGTAAAAC
>CAZRJV010000018.1:0-21779 GCA_964600625.1 uncultured Acholeplasmataceae bacterium | reverse complement strand
ACCCCTGACCCCCTGCACGTCAAGCAGGTGCTCTCCCCCTGAGCTACGCGTCCATACATATATTGTACAATAACTTAGTTTTTTTCGCAATCAATAAGTACAATATAAAATTTTTATTTCTTAATCACGTTAAATAACTATTGGTTTACAAAAAATTAGAAATAGGTTATAATTTAATGGGTTGTACTCCAGGAAACCAACCTATGAAAATAAAAAACAGGAGCTCATTATGAAAAAATTAAAATTAGTTGATTTGATTTTTCAGTCAATGATAGCGGCTATCTATGTCGTGTTAACTTTAGTATTTAAAGAATTCTCATTTGGGATAATTCAATTTAGAATATCAGAATTATTAGTTATTCTTATCCTATTTTCACCTAAACATTTAATTGGCGTCTCAATTGGATGTTTCATTTCCAACTTTTTTAGTCCCATGGCGGCTTTTGATGTTCCAATCGGAACTTCTGCCACTATTATTGCTGGTTTATTAATGATTTTATTTAGGCGTCAAACATGGACTATAATCTTTCCGACTATTGTTAATGCTTTTGCTATTGGATGGATGTTAAATTTTATTAACGATTTTCCCTTTTGGGAATCAGTTGGTTATGTAGCACTGGGCGAATTTGTAATAACTGTTATCTTTGGGCTTCCAATATTTCTATTTTTAAGAAATTCAATGGACGTTAGAAATATTTTAGAGGATGATAAAAAAACCTAGCCTGTTGAAAAAATAAAATAAAACCACTTTCAGCCGAAAGTGGTTTTTCTTATAGTTAACTTTACTTATCTAAAACAATCTCATATTTTAGCTACTCCACTTTTTATTGCTGCTTCCTTAACCGCAACAATTAGTTTTTGATGAGCTTCCATATCAAAAGCACTAGGAATAATATAATTTGGTTTTAGTTCGTCTTCATCAATTACATAAGCTAAAGCTTTAGCTGCCGCAATCATCATTTCGGTATTAATTTGGGTTGCTCTTACATCTAAAGCTGCTCTAAAGATACCTGGGAAAACTGAGAGGTTATTAATTTGATTTTCAAAATCTGAACGACCAGTTCCAATAATGTAAACGCCTGCTTTTTTAGCTAGATCAGGATGTATCTCTGGAATCGGATTAGCCATTGCTAAAACCGCTGCATAAGCGCTCATTGTCTTAACCATTTCTTCGGTTAAAACATTACCAGCTGAAACACCGATAAATAAGTCGGCATCTTTTATGGCTTCATCAAGGCTTCCTTCAATTTGACGAGGATTTGTTAAATAATGAATTTCAAGTTTAGCCTCATTGGGAGATTTATCAGGATGTAAGATCCCAGTTTTATCACATAATATAATATCTTTAAACCCAATGTCTAAGAGCAATTTAGCAATAGCAATTCCTGCTGCTCCGGCCCCATTAATAACAATTTTAAATGTCTCTTTATCTTTGCGAGTTAGTCTTAAGATATTAATGACAGCAGCGCTAGTTACAATTGCGGTGCCATGTTGATCATCATGAAATATTGGAATATCTAACTGTTCTTTTAATCTTCTTTCAATTTCAAAACATCTAGGAGCAGAAATATCTTCTAGGTTGATTCCCCCAAATGAAGGAGAAATGTTAATAATCGTTTGAACGATTTCATCAGTTTCTTTTGTGTTTAATAATATTGGAATTGCATCAACATTTCCAAAAGATTTAAATAATACTGCTTTTCCTTCCATAACTGGTAAACCAGCGAAAGGTCCAATATCGCCTAAACCTAAAACAGCTGTTCCATCAGTAATAACAGCAACAGTATTGCTTTTTCTAGTTAAATTATATACTTCTTCAGGCTTTTCATTAATTAATAAGCAGGCATCTGCCACCCCTGGTGTATACATTAGTGCTAAATTTTCCTTAGTTACTTCAGCACGAGGTTTTATCTCATACTTTCCAACTAATTTACGATGGAGAGTAATTGCATCAGTTTCTTTTTTCATATTTATCAACTCCTTGAATCAATTATACTACAAATCATTATTTAAAAATATCAGTTTATGGTTTTAACTAACTTATGTTTGTTTTAAATACTCATTTGAAATGTAAATATTAATATGATATAATAAAGATACGTTAAATTGGAAAGGAAAAGGAAAAAAACATATGATAAATACCAAAAATCTTACGACTAAAGAAGTAATTATTGAGACTACGGAACTTTTACTTCAGGAAAAAGGTAATGTTACGATTAAAGAAATTGCTGAGGCTGCTTTTGTCAATGTGGCTGCTATTAACTATCACTTTGGAAATAAAGACAATTTAATGAAGATTGTCATTGAAAATGTTGTTTCTAGACTTCAAAATAATATCATTAAAACACTTAATAATCCGCGAATTAATGAACTATCTTTTGAAGATGTTATGAATAAAATAATTGAAGTCGTCTTTGATTTTGCTCAAAAAAATACCGGAATTTTCAATTATTCATTTTTACAAGTCGCATCTGATTCATTAACTACTAATGTGTTAGTAAATTTTTTCTTAACTAATGAAGATTATACTGCGATTGTTTATAAACATCTGAATAATGTGTTTCCCGAAGCTAGTGAAGAGGAGTTGTTTACTAAACATATGATTTTATTCTCTTCGTTTATTGTTCCACTCTTTTTAAGTTTTAATTTACAGCTTAATAAAAGTCCCGATCACAAATTAGTTAATCTCTTTAATGATTTTAAAACCAATTATATTGGCGAAATTAAACGATGGCTATTGCCGTAAAATAAAAAAAGGACTGAGTCCTTTTTTATTTATAGTGTTCAATAACTCTTTTTGTTACTTCATCATATACTTCTGGGTTGCTTTCTAGGAAAATTCTGGCATTATCGCGTCCTTGACCGATTCTTGTCTCACCATATGAATACCAAGCACCAGATTTTTTAATAATATCAGCATCAGCAGCTAAATCCAAGACATCACCACTTCTAGAAATACCTTTACCGTAAATTAAATCTAAGGATACCAGCTTAAATGGTGGCGCCACTTTATTTTTAACAACTCTAATATTTACTTTATTACCGGTTAAGTCTTGACCAGTTTTTAGTTGTTCACCACGTCTAATTTCTAAACGAACAGAGGAATAAAACTTTAGGGCTCTTCCACCAGGTGTAACTTCAGGGTTTCCAAACATAACACCGACTTTTTCTCTAATTTGATTAATAAAAATAACAGTTGATTTCGTCTTACTAATAACTCCTGATAATTTTCTCATCGCCTGTGACATTAATCGTGCTTGCAAGCCCACATGAGAATCTCCCATTTCACCAGATATTTCTGCTTCCGGGACTAACGCTGCTACAGAATCTACAACAACCATATCAACGGCGCCTGAACGAATTAATGCTTCGGCAATTTCTAAAGCCTGTTCGCCGGTATCTGGTTGCGATAAAATTAAATTATCAACATCAACACCTAAATTTTTAGCATAAGCCGGATCAAGAGCATGCTCGGCATCAATAAATGCGACATATCCACCATTTTTTTGAGCTTCAGCAATCGCATGTAGTGCAATTGTTGTTTTACCGCTTGATTCATGTCCATAAACCTCAATAATTCGACCGCGTGGATAACCACCAATACCTAAAGCAAGATCTAAAGAAATTGATCCTGAAGAAATAGACTCAATTGATTGTAGTCCTTTATCACCAAGTCTCATAACTGAGCCCTTACCGTGTTGTTTTTCAATATCTTGAATAGTTTTACTTAATGCTTCTTTTCTTTTATCCATAATTTATAACTTCCTCCTAATTAATAATAGTGTAAAATATATTTTTTTACTTTAAATTGATTCTAAAATAAATTCGCGGTTTCTTATTACGTAATCAACCCCCGATAATATCGTTAAAATTAATGCTATCCAGAATGTTCCCATCGAAATCCAATCAAAGATTCCGTTTCCAATATTAGCCATAATTGTAAATCCATTAAAAAGCATAATAACTATTGCAATCATTGTCGCAAATGTCTTGGCTTTTCCTAAAGGGGAGGCTGCGATAACGACACCCTTGTCCATAGCGATTAATCTTACCCCAGTAATTACAAACTCTCTAATTATAATAATTAAAATCCCAATTAAAATTTGATTAATATATTGATCATGATTCCAGTATGGGAAGCGCATCATAAACAAAAGGGCTGTTAAAACTAAAATTTTATCGGCAATTGGATCTAGAAATTTTCCAAAAGTTGTTATTTCGTTTCTACTTCTAGCTAAATATCCGTCTAAAAAATCACTGGCTGAAGCTAGGATAAAAAGTATTGTAAATATTAATTGACCAACAGTCATTTGCATTAAAACAATGTTATTCGGATCATTTAATTGTGGGATGAAAAGTATTATAATCATCACGGGAATTAATAAAATTCTACCAACAGTAATTTTGTTAGCAATCGTCATAAGGAAACCTTCTTTCTAAGTATTTGCTTTTTTATATTAAGTTTGTTAAAATATAAATGTTATTATATAAGGAGGTGCTCACCACATGGCAAACATTAAGCAACAAATTAAGCGAAATAAAACTAATGAAAAACGTCGTTTACAAAATGCTTCTTTTAAATCATCTGTCAAAACTTCAGTAAAAATCGTTGAACAATTTGTAGCAGAGGGTAATAAAGATAAAGCAACTGACGCATTACACTTTGCTTATAAAAAGTTAGATAAAGCTCTTGCAAAAGGCATTTATCATAAAAACTTTGTCGCAAGACACAAATCACATTTAGCAAAATTAGTTAATACTTTATAAAAATAGGTAGCTTAGCTATCTTTTTTTATATATTAACATTTGATTTGGCCAGTGATCAACATACTGGACCCCTTCAAGCCTTTGGTTAAAAGGCACTTTATACTTAGGGTTTTGTCCAATAATATTAACGTATCGTTTTAATTCAAATTGATCTAAATTACGAGTAGATGGAAGAGTTTCTTCCATCTTTTTTAATAACAAATAAGTTGCAGTAGCATCATCTAAAGCGCGGTGGCTATTGGGTACTCCAACTGGATAAGTCTCTAAAGCAGATTCTAAACGGTGTGGATAAGCATGAAAATCTTTATAAACTGCCATAGCATCTAAAACATCATTTTTTATTGTAAATAAAGGATCTTCTTCTTTTTTAAATAAATTGATTAAAAACCAAATATCAAACTGAATGTTATAAGCAATTAATAATGATTCAGGTGTGTATAAACTTCTAAACATTTGAAAAGCTAGTGGGCGTGAAATTCCTTCTTCATTTAAAATATCATCAGTAATTCCAGTGATTTCAGTAATCTTAGGTGGTAGCGGCTTATCTTGTTTAATTAAGACCGATAGTTTATCAACAACCTCATATTGATTACCGATTAACTCAAGTTGAATAGCGCCAATTTCAATAATCTCATCAAGACTAGAATTAACTCCTGTCGTTTCAAAATCAAATACTAAAATATTTTTATAATTCATGTTATACCCCCAAAATGAATAATTCAAATCCTAACCTAGGATCAATTTTTCCTGATTTTGAATCATAATCTAAATCAGCAAGTTGTTCTAAATATCTCTCTAACTTACTTAACTCTATACTCTTAGCGTCTCTTACTAAGTAATAAGCTCGCCCACTTGAAAAACCAAAATGTTTGGCAATCATGTCTTGAGTATAGTTTCGTTTTAACAATAAATTTGTGTGAATTAAGAGTCGAACTTGATTAGCAATATCAGCGATAATTCGAATTGGTTGAACATTAGCAACTAACAAATCATAATAAATTTGAATTGCTTTGGTCTGTTCTCTTTGAATAATAGCTGACGATAACTCAAAGATATTATCATCCAAGTTTTTACTTACTAATGATCTAATCGCTTGAACCGTAATATGTTTATTATCATAAGCATATAATTTTAACTTATTAATTTCCTGTTCAATCGCTGGATAATCAGCGTTTGTGCGCTCAATTAATTCAGTAATTGCTTTTGGATCGATTTGGTAATCATCATCACTAAATGCTTTCTTGATTACTTCTGGTAAATCTTCAGTTTTCAATTCACTAACTTTAATAAGTTTAGTATACAAATTAAAAGCTTTGGTTAACGCTTCGTCATCATCTTTGATTTGACTGGTATACATTATTAAAATTGTTTCTGGGTTTGGTTTTTCTAAATAATTAATAAATTTGTTTTGTTGATATTCATCTAGATTATATAACTCTAAGATTCCAGACACCAAGACTACTCTTTGACCAGAAAAAAAGGAAATGGTTTGTAATTCTTCAATTACATCACTAAAGCGTGACTCTAACAAATCGTACTTGACAACATTAAATTCATCAAGTTCCAATTTTTGCAGTAATTTGTTTATTTCTTTCCTTAAAAGGTATTCACTTGCACCGTAATATAAGTAAACTAAATCCGTCATAGATATCGTCTCCATTTTCATAGTTATTATATAATAAAATTACTTTTTTTGATAGTATTTTAGCCGTTTTATCCCGATTTCATCTTGATAGTAATAAATTGTATAATTTAGATCGGTACGGTAAACATTATATTTACCAGATATTTTTTCTATTACATCAGGATGAGGAAAACCATATATATTATTTAATCCCAAAGAAATAATTATTTCTTTTGGCTCAACTACTTTTAATAATTCCATGGAAGTTGATGTGTTAGAACCGTGGTGAGCTAATTTCAAAATATTTGAT
This sequence comes from uncultured Acholeplasmataceae bacterium, assembly GCA_964600625.1. Lineage (GTDB taxonomy): Bacteria > Bacillota_I > Bacilli_A > Acholeplasmatales > Acholeplasmataceae > DUQW01. The sequence goes on along the minus strand of CAZRJV010000018.1, from coordinate 15,078 downwards.
CGTAACATCAAACCATATTTTTTGGCAATTTCTCTTTCGACCGTTGTCGAAATGTCTCCTAAAAATAAAACACTATTATCTAAGTAACTCAATTTAAAAACCAACGAGTTATCATTAGTATTATAGTAATTTTTAATTGGTCCATAAAACTCAATTTTAAAGTGTTGATCATAAATAATATCGCCATCTTGATAAGTTAAAATGTTTTCATGATTGATTTCATATGAGTCATAAGGATTTATAATTACTTTTTTAACAGTCAAACCATCTATTAATAAGTCTGCCTTTCCAATGTGGTCGTTATCGGGATGAGTCAAAATTAAATAATCAATTTTACGAATTCCTAACCGGTTTAAAACACCTAAAACATCACCATATGCATCGATTACTACTACTTGTTTTTGATTTGGGGTAATAAATATTGTCGTGTCACCTTGTGAAACATCAAGAAAATATAGCCGATACCCGATATTAAGATAAGCTTTATTATATAAAGATAACATTATAATTAACAATAGAACTAATCTATTTTTTAATTGATAACGTGTGGCAGTGGCAATCATTACCAAAGTAAAATAATATAAAAATATTAATACTTTAGAAAATGAAGGAATTACTATCACGAGCGATGCTTGTGCTAAAAAGATAATAAATTTTTCAAAATAAATCAATAAATATTTTGTTAATGGTGAAAGAAAAGGTATTATCAAAACTACTATAAAGCTATAAGACAAAATTTTTTGAAATAATATTACTAACACGGGTGTAACAAAAAAGATTAATAAATAAAGATTATTATTCATCGTAATTAAAAGCGGGAATATAAACAAATATATCAAAAAATAACTCAAATATCGATTGACAAAAAAATGATAACGGTTTAATAAATTTGACGATAATGAGATGACTGTTAGTACTAGAAAACTTAGAATAAATCCAATTGAATAAATGTAATTAAAGTTAATAATTAAAATAATTAAAAAACTATAAAAGATTATATCAAGACGTGTTAATTTAAAGCCGTAATTTTTAGAAATATTAGTAATCGTATTAATAATCAAAATTCTTAAAATAACCATCTTGAATCCAACTAAAAATGCCCACCCTAATAGAAAAACAAAAATTAACTTATCTTGGCTTGCCGTCTTGATATCTAAATAGTAGAATATCTTTTTAAGAATACTTAAAGCGGCATATATAAATATTCCTGATAGTCCTAACAAGTAAGAAATTTGTAGTTGTTTACTAGCTTCTTTAAAGTTTAATTCAAAATTGTTATTTCCTGTGATCATTGAAATAAGATACAATTTTGTATTATCGTCAAAAATACTTAAGTATTGATAAAATAAATTGTTAAGTAAATATAAGTAATTAAATCCGCTTTTTTCGATGATTGGTTTGTTATATTTAGCATAAACATTTCGTGATAAATGATATTTTTTTTCATTAAATCCATGAGGAACTCTAACTTCTGAAAATGGCTTACTATCGCCAGTTAATTCAATAACATCGCCTATTTCAAACTTATCGTTTGTTACTACGAGATATTTTTTGAAACCACTTTTTATGATATATTCATTGGCATTTATTTCAACGATAGTACCGCGAATTACTTGTTTAGTTTCCATATTGTCCTTAATTATTGACACTGAAAATGATAGTAATAAAATAACTGAAATTACAATAATTAATTTATATTTAATGATAAGACGAAATTTATATAATAAAAACAATACCATTACTATGAAATAATAATTATAAAAAGCGGCTATTATAGCCGCAGTTATTAAATAGTAAGGATAGGTTTTACCTGATGTAGAAATAATCTTTGATTTTATTAAAAGTAACTTCGCCGATTCCTTTAACATTAATCAATTCCTCTACCGAATTAAATTTACCAATGCTTTGCCGATAGGTTAAAATGTTAATCGCTCTTGTCTCAGTAATATTAGGGATCGTGATTAATGTATTGTAATTAACCTCATTTAAATTATATTTAAAAGATTCTAACTCATTGGTTTCATAACTAGGTATTTGATAACGATAATTATTTTGTAACACTTCGTTTAAATTCAAATCATTAGTGTTTGCTTTCACGGTAAAACCTTGACAATAATTTATTAATTCATAAAGAGTTGTTCCTTCTAAAACTTGATATTTTCCAGCATATACTACTTCACCGTATATTTCAACATTAATATATCTAGGAATACTATCTTGGTGATACTTCGGACTTGGTTTTGTTATAAAGATAATTGTTGAAACAATTATAAAAGTAATTATACCTCCAGCGATAATTATTTTTTTCATCTAACCACCTCATTTAATAATAGAAAATGAGGTGGTTTTTACTTTAATCTAAAAAAAGAGTGGCTCAAAACCACCCTTAAGTTTTATTTTAAATGAAGAGCTTTTCTATTTAACTCAATCATATCTTGTTTAGCACCTAAAAAATATTCTAGTGCTTGAAGAACTACTGCTTCAGAAAACACGTTGGTTTGTCGAAGTAGTTCTCCTAACAAAATCATATTAACTGACCTAGGCTGTCCCAAATCAATTGCTAGTTGCGTTGCAGGGAGACCAATCATTTTTTGATTAGCCTTTATATCAATTAATGAGGAATTAAATATGATCTTTCCATCTTTTTTAATTTGATTTTTAAATTTATTAAATGACGGCTCATTAAAAGCAATAAAATAATCAGCTTCAATAAAGATTGGGGAATAGATTATTTCATCAGAAATGGTTACCATACAATTGGCAGTTCCACCCCTAGTTTCTGGTCCATATGTTGGTACAAAAATAGCATTTAACCCAACATTAGTCGCACTCCAAGCTAACATTTGTCCTAAAACCATCACACCTTGGCCACCAAATCCGGCAATCCTAATTTGCAGTGTCATTTTTTCTTCACATCCTTATAAACTCCCAAAGGATAAACTTTCGTCATATGTTCATCAACAAATTTCATCGCTTCAATTGGTGTTTGCTTAAAGTTAACTGAACATGTAGATAATACTTCAATGATTGTAAAGCCTAAACCTTCTTGTTGATATTGGAAAGCCTTCTTGATAGATCTTTTTAATCTAATCGCATTTTGCGGACTTGTTAAAGCAACTCTTTCAACGTAGGCAGCACCTTTAATTTGTGACAATATTTCGCTAATAGGCAATGGATGGCCTTGAAGGGAAACATCGCGACCGGACGGAGATGTAGTAGTGACTTGTCCTAGTAAGGTCGTTGGAGCCATTTGTCCACCAGTCATACCATAAATAGCATTATTAGCAAATATCACCGTAATATTTTCCCCACGATTAGCAGCGTGAATTGTTTCAGCAATACCAATCGATGCTAAATCACCATCACCTTGATATGTAAAAACTATTCGTTCAGGCATAACTCTTTTAACACCAGTAGCAACCGCTAAAGCACGTCCATGAGCTGCTTGTTGCATATCGCAATTGAAGTATTCATATGCTGATACAGAACAACCTACGGAGGCAATCCCAATCGTTTTAGATAAAATATTCATTTCTTCTAAAACTTCGGCGACTAACTTATGTAAAATACCATGAGTACATCCAGGACAATAGTGAGTTTTTTTATTTGTTAAACCAGCAGTTTTCTTATAAATTTGCATCTTTAACCACCCACTTTTTGAAATTCTTAATAACTTCTATTATTTCCGTAGAGTCAATAACTACTCCACCAGCTCGACCATAAAATGCAACTGGAAAGCGCCCATTATTTGAAATTAAAACATCATCTAACATTTGTCCTAAACTTAGTTCTAAAGTTAGAATGCCTTGACATGTTTTAGGAATAAAATCGAAAGCTTTTTCCGGAAACGGCCAAACCGTAATCGGTCTGATCATCCCAACTTTAATTCCTTCTTCTGCTAAGGATTTAATAGCTGATCTTGCGATTCTAGCCATCGAACCATATGCAACAATTACGTAATCAGCTTTTTCCAAGTTAATTAGTTCATAAAGAACTTCTTCACTTTTAATTTGATCGTATTTTGATTTTAAACGCAAATTATGTTTTTCCAATTCGTAAGCATCCAAATGAAGCGAATTAATAATATTTCTCCTGTCAGGATGATTAATTGTTCCAGTTGTTGCCCAATCTTTTATTGGTAAATCACGTTTTTTAATATCAACATCAAAATCAACTGATTCCATCATTTGCCCAATTAACCCATCAATTAATACCATAACTGGATTACGATAAATATCAGCGATATCAAAACCTTCTTGAATATATTTAACAACTTCTTCAATTGACTCAGGTGCATATACTACAACCTTATAATCTCCATTACCGCCACCTCTAGTGGCTTGGAAATAATCGGCTTGACTTGGTTGAATACCACCTAATCCTGGCCCACCTCGCATTACAGAGACAATCATTGCTGGTAATTCAGCCCCGCATAAATACGAAATAGCTTCTTGTTTTAAAGCAATCCCAACTGATGAAGACGAGGTCATCACCCTTTTACCAGCACCAGCCGCCCCATAAACCATTTGGATCGCGGCTATTTCTGATTCCGCTTGGACAAAAACTTTACCATTAGCAGGCATCAATTCAGATAAATACTCAGGGACTTCGTTTTGCGGTGTTATTGGGTAACCAAAATAGGCGTCAATATTAGCTTTCATCGCGGCTAAAGCAATCGCATAGTTTCCTTTAACTAATTTTTTAGCCATTTTTCTTCACCTCAATAACTGAATCAGGACAAATAATTGCACAATAAGCACAACCAACACATAATTTAGGGTCAGTAACACTAATTAAGTTATAACCTGATTTATTAATTTTTCTATCATCTAAATAAAGAATTTTTCGTAAACAAAATTGGGCACATAACCCACAACCCTTACATACTTCGTCATCAAATTTCAATTCATATTTAATCACTTAAACACCTACCTATTAATTAAGTTTTTATGAACTTCTTTAATTGATTTTATCCTATTTTCAGCAAATATTTTAGCAGCATGTTGGGTATTAACTTTATTTTCATCAGATATTTTAAATATTTGTAATAATCGATCATAAATTAATTTAATATCAGCAATAACATTTTCACGTTTATAGCCATGGATTTCATGATAGACATTAATAACTCCACCAGCATTTGCCACAAAATCTGGCGCATATAAAATATCTCTATTCATTAACATATTGGCATGTTTTTCTTCTTCTAATAAGACATTGTTTGATGTACCGCAAATAATTTTTGCTTGAATTTTAGGAATCGTTTCATCATTTAAGATTCCCCCTAACGCACACGGGACGAAAACATCAACATCTTGGGAATAAATATCTTCTGGTTCAACAATTTTAACATGGGGATAATTTTTTCTAATATTATCAAGATTTTTTTGATTAATATCTGCCACAAAAATTTTAGTGGCTCCTTCTTCAGTTAAATATCTGACTAAATTACTACCAGTTTCACCAATACCTTGAACAGCATAAGAAAACTTAGAAACATCTTCACATTTATGTTTATACTGTAAGGCTGCTTTAATGCCGTAAAAAGCTCCTAAAGCCGTTAATGGCGAAGGATTACCAGATTTACCTTCTAATCCTACCACATAATCAGTTTCCATCGCAATATATGCCATGTCTTGAGTGGTTGTATTAACATCTTCAGCGGTAATATAGCGACCATTTACACTTTGAACATAACGCCCAAAAGCTCTAAAGAAAGCTTCAGATTTAACTTTACTAGCATCACCAATAATAACAGCTTTACCGCCACCTAAATTTAGGCCAGCTGCTGCTGATTTATAAGTCATTCCTCTAGCTAATCTTAAACAATCAAATAACGCTTCTTCTTCATTCTCATAATTCCAAATTCTAGCTCCACCTAAGGCTGGCCCTAAAGTGGTATCATGAATTACGATAATTCCTTTGAGTTCAGTGTGTGCATCATAAAAATAGATGACTTGCTCAAACTCTTTTGCAGCCATCTCTTTAAAAACTTGTATTTTTTTCTCTTTCATTGTTTCCCTCCTATTTATTAATGTTAACGCTTACATTTTTATTCTATCACAATATATATGATAAAAAAACTATATTTTTAAAATATCGATAATGTTTATAATTATTTTATTTATAAAGGCAATTTCACATCATTTAATATATCCATTTTAAAAAAATCAAAACCGAAGTTTTGATTTTTAACGTTTATTACGATAAGATTTTTCGTGATAGCTGTTTTCAGAAAAACTAATTCGAGCACCCAAAATATCAATGTTTCCACTAAATTGGTAATGATACACAATTTGATTTTCTAATTCGGTTGCTGTAACTATTAAACTACCTTGGGTTTTAATTCCAAACCAAACGCTATCATTAATAAGTTGAACTTCAATAACTCTTTCATTATTTGTGCTGGTTTCACTAAATCTTAGAGTTTGTTCGGAAAAGCCATAAAGGTCAGATTTTAACTCAATTACCGTTTTTCCATTTTCAATATATTGAGACATTTTTGAACGATTAACTCCTAATTGTGTTTGAATTTCGGTATCATAAATTCTAATTTCATCTTTAAGATAGGTTTTAATAGTAATGTTATCTTTTTTAATAATGATCATCCGACCATGATAATCATCATTTATAATTTCACCTTCAAATTCAAAACTTTCGGTGCCGTCTATAAGTAATATGCCACTAACAATAGTTTTTTCATCAAGTTCTTGATAATTATAAAAGATTTGATAATTAATATCCAGACCACTTAAGGTTGATGTTTCAAATTTAACTACTTTATCATATCTATTAAGTGAATCTGATTTAGATACGCTTTTCGTAAACAGTTGAGCTTCAATATCACCAATAAAAGAACTTATTTCATTTTTAACATCATTTAAAAACTCGTTGGCTAACGTATATGAATCTTTATTGTCATTATCATTATCTAGCGAAATATTACTTTTATAAGCACTTGGTTCATTACTTAAGTTATACACTTGCATAACTGAAGATAATATAGCTTCATCTTCTTTAGCATATAAATTAGGAGTTTTCATATTTAACACTAGGATCGTAACAATAGCTCCTACTAATATTAAAAGTGATAATGAATAAGCTAATTTATAAATTGGTCGATGATAAGATTTTTCTTTTACGACAACTTTAGACTCAATTTCAATCGATTGTAAATCGATTTTATTTAAAACATTGGGGATAGGACGGTTGTTAAAACTTTCCTTTAGGCCATTTTTATATGATTTTCTATTCATTATTTAGACCCCCTTTATATTGTTTTGATAACTTACTTATCGAATTGTTATAACTCCAAATCACTGTTCCTAATGGGCGTTGGGTAATTTCAGAGATTTCTTTAAAAGTAAGTTCATTAACTACACGTAAGGTAACTATTAATTGTTCATCTTCATTAAGATGGTTTAATAATTCCAACGCTTCAGCTTTAATATCTTCATTAACAGATTGGTTGCTAAAAAGTAGTTGACCTTCTTCTTGAATATCGACGTTAATACTTTTTTGATTTCGACGATAATAATCAATCGCTAAATTTCTAGCAATAGTTCCCAACCAAGTATTAAAATTTTTTCCTCTTTTAAAAGAATGAATACTCTTTATCATCTTGATATATGTTTCTTGCATTAAATCTTCAGTAACCATTTCATCTTTTGCAATTGTGATAATTATCGAATATATCATTTTGTTAGTTCGATGATAAATTGTTTCAAAAGCTTGGTTATCTCTTTGTATCAACTTTTCAATTAATATATTAATATCATCATTCATAATATAATACTCCTAGTTATTTACTAGGAGTATTATACCATTTTAATTAGTTAACTTGCTTTTCAATGCGTGTTTCATAGTCGAACTCAAAATCCCATTTAATTTGATTTGAACCCTCTTTAATTTCTACTTTGCCATCGAAGTTATAATTATGGATGATTTCGGTTTCATTAGTTGTTATAACTAAAATCGTCTTAATTTCGCCTTCTAAACTAATTCCTAGTATTTTGAATTCTTCAATTTCAATTTTTATTTCAACTCTTTTTTCATTATTAACTTCACGAATAACAAATTCAAATTTTACTTCTGAATCACCAATTTCAGTTTCTATTTCTAAGTGAATACCGTCTCGTTGGTTTTTAATTTTTAATTCAAATTCATAGTCAAAATCACGTTCATTTTCAATTTTGTATTCGAATTTTCTTACACCGTTTTTAACTGAAGATTTAATTTCCACTTTACCACCCATATATTGATATTCTACAGATGTTTTACGTTCTCCATCTTCAATTTCGACTTCACCATTTACAAAGTGTTCAACTGTTTCTTGGTCTTCTATTTCAGTAACTAAAACGCCAATGTATTCAACTTCTACTTCATCATCGTCATCTTCTTCAACTTCAACTACTTTATAATGTAGGGTATATTTGACTTTTCTACCTAATAAATCTAGTGATTCATATTGACTCATATGTTCGTAACCTTCACGATCACTATCACCATGAGTAATTTCAATTGAAGTTAAAAAATCTTCAACTAATTTCAATTGCGAGTCAACCGTTTCAGCTAAAACTTCACCTAATTCAGATTCGACTTGTAATTTAAACTGATTTTCAAATTCGACATCAAATAAATTATCTGAATCTAATCTAACATTAGGGTTAGAAACGGATTGGCTATTGCCGCCAATGTTAACTGCTGATACAGCTTGCATCATATACGCATCTTCTTCTTTTGCTAAGACTTTCTCTTTATTACATGCGACTAAACCGATGCCTCCTAAAATTAATGTAACTAATAAAAATAAATATTTAATTGATTTTTTCATATTCTTAACCTCCTTTTCACCCATTATACGAACGAAGTCGCAAATTTATTGGAAAAATGTTAAAAAAAGTTAAAAAGATTTATTTATAGTATAATTAAAGTGGTGAATATAATGATAGAATATGTAAATGATAACGAAATTAAAAAAATTCTTGAACATAACGAAGAATTGATCATGGTTTTTGCCAAAGGACTAAACTGTGGTGTCTGTCAAGCTGCTGAGTTTCGAATAAATAATATTTTGGCTAAAAAATATCCTAATCTTGATATATATTATATAAACATTGATGATAACCCTTTATTTAGGGGACAACATTTAATTTTTACTTTTCCAACGATTATGTTATTTGAAAACGGCTTAGAAGTTCATCGCGAATCTCGAATTATTGATTTTTATAAATTAGAAACCGTTATTAATACCTTTGATAAAAGCAATTAAAAAGCTTGTTTCACAATTGAAACAAGCTTTTTTTTAAGATGTTTTAGCTCGTAAATTATCTAAAATAACAACCATTGCCCAAGTATCTCTTTTACAATAGGCAAGTAAGTCTTGATATGTTTGCTCATATTCAGGTTTTTCCATATTAATTAATTTAGCAAATTGATCAACCGCATCAGTTCCCTTTTTAACATTAAGGTTTTCATATGTCAATTCCGGGGCAATAACTGGCAAAACACTTTTAATTGAGAAACTACCATTTAATTTTGGATGGTAGTATAAATAAGAATATTCGTTAGGCGTATTGGGAAATAATTTTTTGCTTCCTTTTAATAAATACATTAAATCAAAAGCTTCTTCCGTCAACTGGGATAAAACACCTTTATACTCTGGGAAAACTTTAAATAGGTTTCTTAAAACTCCTTTTTCAAAGCCAACATTATAGGCTAAAATCATGCCATTTGGGTCATCAATATTTTCAATTAAACTTAATAATAATTTTTCTCGTTCATCAACTTCATTATTTTTAGCAAGGTACTCGTAATGATCATGGTCTTCATCACAAACACCAGGCTCTCTTTCGATATGTAGTGAATATTGAAAAACCGATTGGACATAACATGTTTCACCTTTAAAACGGGGCAGAGGTGGGGCATAAGTTTCAAAGTCTAGATGATAAAGTGGATATTTTAACATCTTTAGCCCTTTTAAGACATTGACTTTGTCTATATACTCAAACTTTTCAGCGACAACTTTACGTTGTAAAATTTGTCTTGGTCGTGTAAGATCAATTTCATCAATATCAAGCATATGAACAATATCTTTTTCAAAAAGTTCTTCTCTTTGATATTTTTCGTCATCAATTTCAAAACCAAAATGTCCCATAGAATAGGCATATAAACTATTGAGGTCTGGAATCTTTTTCTCACTTTTACAAATTTCAAAATAAGGACATTGCCTTATTTGCTTTCTTTGACAAAACTTACCTAACGGTACCAAACTAATATCGTTATCATTTAATCTTCTAACAACTTTATTAGCATAATTTTCAATCAACGGATATAATTCTTCCGTCATTTTAGTTAAGTCAAATATCGAAATAATATCATCACTATAAACTGGTTCACCGTAACTATCTAACTTGCCATCGTAAACATAATTAGAGTTTAACATAACTAATAAATATCTAACTGGCTTATTGAATACTTTATTTTCTTTTTGCCAAAGTTCAATAACAAACCTTTGAAATGCTAAGTCAAATACTTTACGGCCTTTTTTATCAAAAGGATTAAACAAACTATCTGTTTTGGCTTTCGATTTTAATCCAAGGTCTTGAGCTCGAAAGTAAACCCCATCCGGGCTTTTAATAAATAAACTGTCTTGTCCGCCCATTTTTAAAAAACTAGAGTCGGTTCCTGATTTCACTTCCGCAACAATTATTTCCTGATCATTTTCTAAGTAGGCATCTAAAAAACAATGAAATTTATAATCATTAAAATAGGCTTCGAAGTGTTTTTGATCATAAATCTCCCGCCCAGATATCAAGCTAGCTTGATATTTTTTTGATAATACTTTTCCGGCGATTTCTTCAATTTTATAAAAATCATCCATATAAGGACTATCAAATTCTACGGTTATTAAATCAATTTCCGTATCTTCATCTTCATCGTCTCTTTCATACATTGACTCAATAAGAAATTTCTTTTTTTCTAAAGTTTCCTCAGCATAAATAGATTCAATATCATCAGGATCAAAAGTTACTAATGCGTCTTCTTTTTTGCGATGAATTTCTTCTAAAGCAGTAAAACGATTGCATCTAATATAATTGAAAAATCTTGATTTTGAAACTTTCATAGTTTCCTCCTTAAATCTACTCGTTTGATAAAACTATCGTAAAAGCAATGTTATCTTTCGTTTCGTTATACAAGATAAAAACAACGTTATCATTATCATATCCCTTATTAACACTAAAGATATCTCCTAATGTCATTTCATGTTGGAAAAATAATTCTAAAGTATTATATCGATTAACTTCTTCGATTTCTTCAATCGTTAAAGCATCATAAATAAATTCAACATACCTTAAATGATTAGTATGCCCTAAGACATCAATATATGAGTTATAAACTTGTCTTTTCATAATTTCTTGACTATTAACTTTCTTTTTATAACTAGAACGTAATTCTAATAAATGTTTATTATTAGCATCAAGCATTATAAAAGGAAACTCCCGTCCTCTAAAAACACTTCGATCTATTACATCTAATAAAATTGAATATGATGATCCTAAAATTATTTCTTCACTATCTTGGTAAATGAGATACTCTCGTCGGTAATAAGGTCCTTTTTGACCGGAATACCACGTTTTTCCCGTTAAATCGGATTGTGACTCAACTCGTTTTTTAATTCGAATTTTCATCGCTGTAATAGCCCAAGCGTAGCGGTCTAATAATAAAACACCGACTCCTTGATCTGTTTCTTTCAAATGAAGGTATCCAAGTTGAGATAGAATTGTTGGATAACCAAATAACTTTAATCCGTTTTTATCAAAATCATTAATGTTAATGGTAATATCATATTTCATTTAATCATTCCTTTTAAGTGTGTTTGAACTTTAACTACATTATAAAAGTGTTTACAATAATTGTCAACAGCAACCATTATAAAAAAAATTGGCTGAGCCAATTTCTTTTAATAAATTAATTAAATTTACTTGATAAGCATACCATATAACATTTTGTCTAAACCATAAAACTCGCGGTCTTCACCACTAAATAAATGAACGATAATATCACCAAGATCAACTAAAACCCAACCACTTGATTTTCCTTCAATATTTATTAGTTGTTCGCGAAAAGACTGTTTAAGATTATTTGCTGCTGCATTGGCTTGTCTTTCGTTAACAGTCGCGATAATAAAATAGTCATAAAATGGTGATGTTTTATTAAAATCATAAATTTTTAAGTCTTTTACTTTGACATCTTCTAGAACTTCAATTACATCTTTAAATTTATTCATTTTTTCTTCCTTTCAAATTTAGATAATAAGTAAGTGTTTCTAATAGTTCGGGGTGAGGAGTTAGCCCTTGTCTTTCTAAATGAGATAACTGCGTTTTTAATAAATATGTCACTGATGTATTTAAATTGGTTAATGCAAATTTATATATAATTTTAGCTTCTCTAAATATTCTTGATGGCTCAGATTTATCTGCTATTAATAAAATTCTTTCAAGTTTTGTCATGTCAGGTCGCCCCCAAATATGGTTTTTTATGGCAACTAAGACATCACTATTAACATTTGGCATTAATTCTCTAAGTTGCTTGGATGCCGAATAAGCATGATAAACAAATGGATATTCTTGATACTTATCAATAGTTTCTTGATCTAAGTATTTCCTTTGGTCATCTAAGTCATCATATTTTGTATAATCGTGAAACAAAGCAGCCAAATATGCGTCATTTTCGTCAACACCATGTATTTTGGCTAGTTGAACACTAACGTTAATAACACCTTTAATATGTTGAAGTCGCTTAGGGTTAGATTCAAATTTTTTAAAAACAAGTTTTTCCAAATTTTTCATATAAAGAATGCCTCTCTTAAACTAAGATGCATTCCCTTTGGTGTTTTAATTTCAATAGTTGCTTGTCCATTAAGATGAATAAGACCAATATCGGCAATAGTTATTTGATATTTAATAGCTTTTTCTAACTTAAATATTGATTTAGTATATTCGAATGATTGATTCAATAATTGATCGATTTTTTCATAATTAACCCGGTTAATCTCTAGATTGTTAAAGTAAAACACAATTGGCGCAATAGTTCCTTTAAGATATGTAATAGTTATCATATTTTCTATCATAAAACTGCTGTTACTTTTAACTTGATAATTGATTGGTTTAAATTCTTTTAAGGGAATTAATTTCGAATAGTCACGATATTCCATCAGCTCATGAACATAACCCTTTTGAAACAAACCAGGTAAGTCATGAATCGTAGTCTTTCCTATTTTGGTAACTACTTCTTCTTGAGTAAGACCTGCTTTAACATCAGTTAATAAGTTATTTTGGTTAGTCAAATGATTAAAGATAGTTGTTTTACCACTATTTTGTACTCCTAACAAATAGATGTCATTAACTAAATAAGTATCTAAATATTGTTTTAATTTATTAATATCGGCTTTAGAATTTGCTGATAACAACAAAATATCTTCATATTCGACATGATATAAATTAGCTTCCTTCTTTAATCTTCTCATTAAATAATTATAATTTGTCTGATGAGGTAATAGATCTAGTTGGTTAATTAGGTAAACTATTTTAGAGTCTGGAGCATATCTTTTTACGGGATAAGTAAATACTAAATCTAAATATAAAACCGAAGATACAACTAAAACTAAAGAATTAGATGCGATTTTTGGAATAAAATTAGGGTGATGATGTGAAGTAACTTGTCGGTAATGCTTAAGCCGGTAGCAAGAAATACAATAATCCATCTCATAATTTTTTACAAAACCTTTATCACTTGGATCTAGTGATAAGTTAGTGCCACAACCTAAACATTTCTTATCTGACTTCAAAGTTAGCTAACCTCGCTTTAAAAAGAGTTGGATATTTCTTCGCTAATTTCTTTAATACTCGCTTTTCTCTAAAGCGATTTATTTTGGTAGGAAGGCCTTCGGAATTTTGATCAATTGGATTAACCAAAATTGAATAAAATCCCATTTTGCTCGCACCCAGAACATCAGTCATTAATTGATCTCCTATCGCAACTACGTGATTACTTGAGCAATTCATTAAATCTAGGGCTTTTAAGTAACCTTTTTTAAATGGTTTTTTAGCATTTGCTAAAAAATTAATATTTGAGCCGACCGCTCTTTTAGTTCTTTCTTGTTTATTATTAGTAATAATTAAAATATTAAAATCACGAGCTATTTTTGAAAATAGTTCTGATACTTGTTCAGTCAATTTTTCAACATCATAAGGAATTAAAGTATTATCTAAGTCAAAAAACAAGGTTGTATAACCCTTGTCTTTAAGTTGTTGATAATCGATATCATATATAGTTTTAAAAAAATTATCCGGAAAAAAATTTTTCATTTATTATTCGATTCAATATTACCAATTTCTAAAATTTTGACATTAAAGATATTTCCAGTTTCTGATTTAACGGTTACAACATCTCCAACTTGATGACCTCTAATCGCTCTACCAATTGGTGAGTCAAGTGAAATTTTACCAGCACTTGGGTTAGCTTCAACGGTTCCAATGATCACGAATTCGCGCTCAACTTTTTGATTAATAAAAAGAAGTTTTACTTTTTTACCAATATTGGCTGTATTATCATTAGTTGGAACGATAATGCGAACATTTTTTAAAATAATTTCAATTTCTTTAATTCTTGATTCAATTTTAGCTTGTTCTGATCTTGCAGCATCATAATCTGCATTTTCAGTTAGATCGCCTTGCGCTCTAGCTTCGCCTAAATTTTTTAAATTTTCTGGTCTTTTAACGTCTTTTAAGTGAGTCAATTCTTCTTGTAGTTGTAAAACTCCCTCTTCTGTTAAGTCATAATGTTTTCTACTCATATTTAATACTCCTTCTTTATTCGAAAATATATTATTATTATATAACAATTGGTTTGTAATAACAAATAAACACAATTTAGTAACTAAAGTATAACTTTAGAAAGTTCTTTTTGAATTTTTTTATGTTCTGGCATTAATATCTCTAATACTTGATAAAACTTCTTGGAATGGTTGGGTACAATAAAGTGAGCGTATTCATGAAAAATAACATATTCTAAAAA
>CAZRJV010000017.1:9907-21818 GCA_964600625.1 uncultured Acholeplasmataceae bacterium | reverse complement strand
AACTACCCAGTTGTTAAAAAAGCAATGAAACAATGGGTTTTAAAGATAACTAAATATGCAGATCGCTTATTAGAAGACTTAGAATTACTTGATTGGTCAGAATCCTTAAAAGAAATCCAAAGAAATTGGATTGGCAAATCAATTGGAGCTACCGTTAAGTTTGAAGTTGAAGGATATAATGAATCGTTTGAAGTCTTTACGACAAGACCCGATACTTTGTATGGCGTTAGTTATTGCGTATTAGCTCCCGAGCATCCATTAGTTTTAAAAATAACCTCTGGTGAAGAATATGAAGATGTTAAAAAGTATATCGAAACGACCAAGCAAAAATCTGATTTAGATCGTCAGCTTGATAAAGAAAAAAACGGTGTTTTTGTAGGAGCGTTTGCCACTCATCCAATTACTGGAGAATCTTTGCCGATTTGGATTTCTGATTATGTTTTAATGTCATATGGAACTGGTGCTGTCATGGCGGTTCCCGCTCATGATGAAAGAGATTATGAGTTTGCAACTAAATATGGCTTAGATATAATCCAAGTTATTGAAGGAGATATTTCAGCCGGTGCTTACACAGAAGATGGCATTCATTTTAATAGTCCACTTATTAATGGACTAAATATTGATGATGCTAATAATGTAATGATAAGATACTTAGAAACTAATTTATTAGGTAAAAAGACAAATAATTATAAATTAAGAGACTGGGTTTTTTCCAGACAAAGGTACTGGGGTGAGCCATTTCCAGTGTTATTTGGCGATGATGGGGAAATAAAAGTCTTAAAAGAACACGAATTACCGTTAGAACTACCAAAACTTGAAAACATTAAGCCAAGTGGAACTGGTGAAAGCCCACTAGCCAACGCAACCGAGTGGCTATATGTTGAAATTGAAGGAAAAAAATACCGCCGTGAAACTAACACAATGCCCCAATTAGCAGGAAGCTCATGGTATTATATTGCTCATCTATTAACTAACAAAGATAAAATGATTCCGCTTAACTCAATGGAAGCTAAAAACGAAATTGCTAAATGGTTACCAGTTGATGTCTACATCGGCGGTAAAGAACACGCTGTTGGACATTTGCTATATTCAAGATTTTGGCATAAATTTTTATATGACATTGGTTTGGTGACTTCGCCAGAGCCATTTACAAAATTAATAAATCAAGGGATGATTTTAGGACATGATGGCAGTAAAATGAGTAAATCATTAGGAAATGTAGTTAATCCTGATGAAATCTTTCATACGCATGGTGCCGATTCATTAAGATTATATGAAATGTTTATGGGTCCTTTAGAAAGTGATAAACCTTGGAATACGACGTCGTTAAATGGCGCAAAGCGTTTTTTAGACCGGGTCTTTAGAATGTTTGATTTTCCAATTACAAATGACAATGTTAAAGAACTAGATGTTGTTTATCATCAAACAATTAAAAAAGTGACCGAAGACTATGAAAAATTTGCTTTTAACACGGCAATTAGTCAAATGATGGTGTTTGTTAATGAAGTTTATAAAGTCGAGAAAATTGATGTTGAAAAAGCTCATAACTTTTTAAAACTATTAAATCCCATTGCCCCTCATATTACAGAAGAATTGAATCAAATTGTTTTACAAAATGAAGAAGAGTTACTATATTCAAACTGGCCAACTTATAACGAACAAATTATTGTTTTAAGTGAAGTTGAAATGGTTTTCCAAGTTAATGGTAAAGTTAGAGCAAAAATGATTGTTCCAAGGGACTTAGCAGAAGCTGAATTAAAACAACTAGCGTTTGGACACGACAATGTAAAAGCTCATTTAGAAGGTTTGGTTGTTTTAAAAGTGATAGTAATTCCTAACAAAATAATAAATATAGTAGCTAAATAGTTAAGATATTTTAATATCCATTAAGAGGTGAAATTATGAAAGTAAGAAAAGCGGTTATACCAGCTGCTGGCTTTGGAACAAGGTTTTTACCGATTACCAAAGCGGTACCAAAAGAATTATTACCAATTATTGATCGTCCAGCGATTGCTTACATCGTCGATGAAGCAATTGAAGCTGGAATTAAGGAAATACTAATTATTATTAGTCCACACAAAGAACAAATAAAAGATTATTTTGTTCAAAACCAGCAATTAGAACAATTCTTAATTGAAAAAAATAATCATGAAGCGCTAAAATTGATTGCACCGATTACCGGTGTAAGTATTACTTTTGTTATTCAACATGAGCAATTAGGGTTTGGCCATGCGGTTTTACAAGCAAAAGAATTTGTTGATAATGAACCATTTGCTGTTTTAACTGGTGATGATTTATTTTATTCAGCTGATAAACCGGTTATAGCACAATTAATTGATGTCTATAATCAAAATAACGGTCATATTTTAGGAACTATGAAAGTTCCCAAAGATCAAGTTAATAAATATGGTATTTGTGCTCCTAAGCCAAATCAAACCGGGCCAGTTTTTGAATTAGTTGATATTGTTGAGAAACCTGAAATTGAAAACGCACCATCCCAAAGTGCTAGCTCTGGACGATATATTCTTAGACCGGAAATTTTTAAATATTTAGAATCACAACAACGAGGTTTCGGTAATGAAATACAATTGACAGATGCGATTAAAAGAAGTATGCAAGAGGTAAAATTGTTTTCTTATGATTTTACTGGCATTCGCTATGACGTTGGTTCAAAAGAAGGCTATTTAAAAGCAATTGTTGAATATGCATTAAGAAGAGATGATTTAAAAGTTTCAATGCAAAAGATTATTAATGATAATATGTGACAAAAAAACTGGCAGTGCCAGTTTTTTATTGCCAATTTAGTTTTTTTTGATTTGTAACAAAATCACATAAGCTTTTTTTGAATCATCGCTTAGGTAATAGTGGTTGAATTCGTATGAATCAATAGTTTTGAGATATTGATTTATTTCAATACTTTCAGTCATACCTTGGTCATGACCCGGATAAACAACTAGTAAGATAAATCTCGCACATTTGTCACAAATCATTAGTTTAAGCGCTGAAATCGTTGATTTTGCGGTTGTAGTAATTTGCTTATTTCCACCTGGTAAATATCCTAAATTAAAGATAACGCCATCATATTTTGAGACATACTTTTGATAGTTAATATGACTATCTAAAATTAACTCAACATTACCTATTTTATCAAGTGTTTCGCACGCTTTATTAATTGCCTCTTGTTGAATATCAAAAGCATAAACTTTTGCTACTTTATCACTTAAAAATAAACTATCAAAACCATTTCCTAATGTGGCATCTATTATAATATCACTACTGTTTGTTAGTGTGGTTAATAATTGATGCGATTTTTTAACAACGTCACTCTTTTTCATAAAGATCACCTTGAAAGAAGTTATGGTTACGCATCATTTTATCAATGTCATTTAATACAGTAAATTTTTTCATGATCCATTTCGGTTCAATTAAATACTTGGCATCACCATCACCAGTTAATCGATGAATGATAATATCTTTTTTAAGTAAGCGAATTTGGTGAACCACAATTTCAATATATTCGTCTCTTGAAATTAATTGAAAAGGATTTTTTTTATATTCAACACCCATTTTGGAATTAGATAAAATGTTTAACATATGAATTTTAATTCCTTGAATATCTAAAGTGTTTAGATGTTTTATCGTTTCAAACATCATTTCTTTTGATTCGTTTGGTAAACCATTAATGACATGAACAACGACTTCAATTTGATTGTCACGTAGCCGTTTAACGGCACTATCAAAAGTTTTCAAGTCATGAGCACGGTTTACTAAAACGGCAGTTTCTTCATGAATTGATTGAAGTCCTAATTCGATTTGAACTGGTATTCGAGTATTTAGTTCACTTAAATAAGTGATAACATCATCAGGTAAGCAATCTGGTCTTGTTCCAATACTAATTTCAACGATGTTTTCATCTAATCTAATAGCTTCTTCAAAAAGTGATTTTAGTTTTTCCAATGGAGCATGCGTATTCGTATTTGCTTGAAAGTATGGAATATAGTAAGCGTCTGGCCATTTGTTAAGCATTCTTTTTTTGACAGAATCAAATTGAGTTTGGAGTAAATCGTATTTACTTCCTGCAAACTCACCACTACCGAAGGCAGAACAAAAACTACAACCACCATAAGCAACTGTTCCATCAATATTAGGACAAGTAAAACCTGCATTTAGCGAAACTTTAAATACTTTTTTCCCGTACTTTTTTTGATAATAATTATTTAATGTATTATAGTGCTTTTCT
The DNA here is from genome assembly GCA_964600625.1 of uncultured Acholeplasmataceae bacterium. Classification (GTDB taxonomy): domain Bacteria; phylum Bacillota_I; class Bacilli_A; order Acholeplasmatales; family Acholeplasmataceae; genus DUQW01. Next base: position 17,578 of record CAZRJV010000017.1, on the reverse strand, counting down.
TTAGTTATAAGCATTGTTATCTCACCATCTTTATTTTATCATAAAACCATAATTGTTGCATAGTTAACATAAAGACTTATTCACTTAAAAAAACCACTTTTATATGTTATAATAATTTTACATGGAGGGCGATTCAATTGGGGAAATTTAATTTGTTTTTAGAACAATCAAAGTTTGATTCGAATGTTATAAAGGAGTCTGAATTAACTAAATGTGAAGTATCAAAGAAAAATAAGACTTGGACATTATTTATTAAACTAAAAGAGGTGGTTTCAGTTCCTGAACTAAAACCCTTTTTAACAAATCTAAAATCATATTTTTTAATTCCAAACGTTGTCAGCGAAGTAAAAGTCGTCCTATCATATGATAAAACAAAAAAACTAAATGATTTTTATCGCGATTATTTTGAATTAGTAATTAAAGATATCGCTAAGACGAAAGCCCGCTATATGGCTTTTTTATCACTTGAAAACGAATATAAAAATGGGAAATACACCATAAAAATTGATAAAGATAGCAATTATTTAAAAGATTATGTTAAAGACGTGGTATCAAGATTTAAAGTTTATGGCCTAGATGTTGAGGTAGAATTACTGGTTGATGACAGTTTAATTTCAACATCAGAAGAAATTGTTCAAAACTTGCAAGTACAAGAAGAACTATTGATTGAACGAGCCCAAGTTATTTCAACTGAAAAAAAGGTTGAAAGAAAGCGAAAAATCGATAATAAAAGATCAAAAGCAACTTCGGTTGCTATTTCAGATATACCGATTAGTCAATATACACTACATCAATATCAAAACGAACAAGGTGATACTAGATTTGTTATTGAAGGAGAAGTAATTGAAGCTGAGATTAGAAAGCTAAAAACAGCAACACTCTTAACTATGACAATCGCTGATTCCGATGATGCAATTGTAGTAAAGAAGTTTTTAAATAATGAAAATCAGATTAAAGAAGCTGAATCAATTAAACAAGGTGATTTTTTACAAGTGATTGGTAATGCTCAATATGATACTTATATTCAAGATACATCAATTATGGCAAATGAAATTATTTTCATGGAAAAACTAACTAAAACCGAACGAAGTGACAAAGCGAAAGAAAAACGAGTAGAATTCCACGTTCATACTAAAATGAGCGCAATGGATGCAGTTACTGATGCTGAGACGTATTTAAAAACTGCTGAAAAATGGGGACATAAAGCAATCGCATTTACGGATCATAACGGTTTATATGCTTTCCCAGAAATCCATAAAGCAGCTAAAAAATTGAAAATCAAACCGATTTATGGTGTTGAGATGGATTTTGTTGATGATGAAACTTTTAAGATAACTAATGAATGGGAAAATTTCAATTTAAGAGAAGCTAGTTATGTCGTTTTTGATATAGAAACGACTGGTTTATCAGTTTCTAATGATGATATTATTGAAATAGGAGCGGTTAAGATTTCATCTGGTATTATTACAGATCGTTTTCAGACGTTTATTAATCCTCACCGAAAACTATCACAATTTATTACCGACTTAACTGGTATTACCGACGAAATGATTGCTGATGCTCCTGAGTTATCAGAAGCTTTACCAAAGTTTTTAGAATTTGCTAAAGATTCGGTGTTAGTTGCCCATAACGCATTATTTGATGTTGCCCATATTGAAGGAAGTTGTAAAATAATAAATATTGAATTTCCTAAATTTCCGGTTGTTGATACTTTGACCATGGCAAGATATTTTTATAGTGATGTGTTAAAAAGATTTAGCCTTGATGCAGTTGCTAAATACTTTAAAGTTGAATTAAATTCGCATCACCGAGCAACTGATGATGCTAAAGCAACAGCAGATATTTTTATTTTAATGTTATTAGATCTATATAAGATTGGAATCGAGAACTTTAATGACATCAATGCTTATTTATCACCATTAGAAAAATATAAACATATCGCTTTTCCAGCACATGTTAATATATTAGCTAAAAACCAAGCAGGATATAAGAGTTTATTTATTATTGTTAGTGAATCCTTAACCACTTATTTTCATAACGGCCCAAGACTATTAAGAAGAGTTTTAGATGAACACCGTAAAGATTTATTAGTTGGTAGCGGATGTGCGACTGGTGAAGTTTTTGAAACGGCATTGAATCGGAGCACAGAAGAATTAGAAAGAGTAATTAAATATTATGATTTTATTGAGGTGCAACCACCACAAGTTTATAATCATTTGGCAGCTAAAATTGGTGAAGATGGCAAAGAAATTATTAAAGCTACGATCTTAAAAATTATTAATACAGCTAAAAGCTTAGATAAATTAGTAATTGCGACTGGTGATGTTCACTACTTAAATAAAGAAGATCAAATCTATCGTAATATTTATATTAGAACACCACTAGTTGGTAAAGGAATTCATCCACTAGCTGGTGCGATTGAACAGCCGCAACAACATTTGTTAACAACTGATGAAATGCTTAAGAGTTTTTCATTTTTAGACGAAGAGTTAGCATATGAAATTGTTGTAAGTAACACCAACCGATTAAATGAATCAATTGAACGGATTCAAGCTTTCCCAACCGAGTTATTTAGTTTAAATGATGATTCATTTAAAGATCTTTTAGGGGTTGAGTCAATGAATGAGGAATTAAAAAATATCCTTTATCAAAACTTAACTGCTACTTATGGCAGTAATCCTCATCAACTCATTATGGATAGAGTGGAAAAAGAACTACGAAGTGTCATTGATAATCACTTTGCACCAGTCTATTACATATCTTATTTATTAGTTAAAAAATCTTTAGAAGACGGATATATTGTCGGTTCTAGAGGTTCAGTTGGATCAAGTTTAGTTGCTACATTATTAAAAATAACCGAGGTTAATCCCTTGCCTCCACATTACTATTGTCCTAATCATGATTTTATTGCTTTTAAGATGACTAATGAAGAAATATCTGAATATGGACAAACAAAAGAACAACTTAAATTTGAAGAAATAATGAATAAAGTCGATTCCGGCTATGATTTACCTAATAAGAAATGTCCTATTTGCCAAGCACAATTGAAAAAAGATGGTCATAATATTCCTTTTGAAACTTTTCTTGGTTTCAAAGGTGATAAGATTCCAGATATTGACTTAAACTTTTCTGGTGATTACCAAGCAACTGCTCATGAATATGTTAGAGAATTATTGGGTGAAGACTACACTTTTAGAGCGGGAACAATTTCAAAGGTTGCCGAACGTAACGCCTTTGGATATGTTAAGGGATATTTGGAAGACAATAACTTAGATCTCAGAAAAGCTCAAATAAGACGTTTAGCGCGAAAAATTGAAGGGGTAAGAAGGTCAACTGGTCAGCATCCGGGGGGGATTGTTGTCGTACCAAAAGACCATTCAATTTATGATGTTACACCAATCCAATATCCGGCTGATAATTTAAGTTCGCCTTGGAAAACTACCCATTTTGATTATGATGCTTTCGAAAGCAACCTCTTAAAATTAGATATTTTAGGACATGATAATCCAACCATGATTAAGTATATGATGGACTACGTCTTTGCTCATCCAGAAGAATTTCCGTTTAACAATGTTGAAGATATTCCGCTTGATGATCCAAAGGTATACGAATTATTTGCAGGAACCAGAGTTATTGGGGTTAAACCGAGTCAAATTTTAAGTGATGTTGCATCTTATGGTATTCCTGAACTGGGGACGAATTTTGTTAGAGGAATGTTAATAGATACCAAACCAAATACTTTCGCTGGATTAGTTAAAATATCAGGATTATCCCACGGAACTAACGTTTGGTTGAACAACTCAGTCGATTTAATCGCAGGAACCACTGAATATGGAAAAGTTCCGTTTAAAGATTTAATTGGTTGCCGCGATGATATTATGGTTGTTTTAATTAAAGATTATAATATTGAACCGAGCATGGCTTTTGAAATTATGGAATTTGTCCGAAAAGGACTTCCAAAGAAAAACCCTGCTAAATGGATTGATTATATTGAGATAATGAAAAAGCACAACGTACCAAATTGGTATATTTGGTCTGCTGGCCAAATTGAGTATATGTTCCCGAAAGCCCACGCTGCCGCATACATTACACAAGCGATGAGAATTGCTTGGTTTAAAGTTTATAAACCGGAAGTATTTTACAGCGCTTTTTTCTCAAAAAGAGCTGTTCAATTTGATTATGAAGTTATGATGGCCGGTCCAAACGCTATTATTAACAAACTTAACAAATTAAATGAAGGCTTTAGCCGCACCGCGGTGGAAAGTGATTTAATTGTAACATTGGAAGTAGCATTAGAGATGCTCCAAAGGGGGTATAAACTGTTACCAGTTGAAATTAACAAATCACACGCAAAAGACTTTATTATTGAAGAAGAGGGTCTAAGAATGTCTTTAATGACGGTAGCTGGATTGGGGGAAACGGCAGCCTTTGATGTTATTAATCGTCGTGAGGAAAAACTTTTCACAAGTCGCGATGATGTCAAAAATCGAACAAAAATTAACAAAACAGTCTTTGAATTATTAGAAAAGTATGGAGCATTCAAATCTTTAAATAAAGAAAAAAATGTGATAGATTCAGGTTTGTTTGCCTTAAACTATTAAAAGTTATATAATAATAAGTAGCACAAGACAAAATAAAGGAAGTGATTATGATGCAAAAAAGTTCCAATCCAGTATTTAAAAATCTAGCAAAACAAGCGGCAATCACAACTGATTCCGCAACGATTACAGGAATTACATTTAAAACAATTATTTTATTATTACTAACATTTGGCAGTGCCGCTGTTAGTGTAATTTTTGGCTTAAAAGCCGTCAATGTTCCTGGAGCGGGAGTTGGTTTTTACGCTGAACCTTGGTTATATGTTATTTTAGGAATTAGTTTTTTTACCTCATTTATTAGTGTCATGGTAGCTAATTTCTTTCCAAGAGTAGCTATGCCTTTTTCAATGTTGTATTCGCTTGGACAAGGAGCCGTCTTGGGAACCTTGACAGCAATCATTGACTTTTTCATTCCAGGTTCTGCAGTTACTGCATTAATTGGGGTCGGATCAATTTTCTTAGTGATGTTATTTTTATATACTAGTCGAGCATTTAGAGTAACTTCAAAATTCAGAAAAGTGATGTTTGCTTCATTAATCGCTATTTTAATTACTTCAATTGCAACTGGAATTCTAAGCATGTTTCAAGTGTTTCCGACAATGAGTGTTAGTATGTCAATTGTTATTTCAGTTGTTTTAATTATTTTTGGTGCATTTATGCTAATGCTTGATTTTGATTACGCTGATTCAATTACCACTTACGGCTTCCCAAAACAATATGAATGGGTTGCGGCATTAGGTTTTATGGTAACGCTAGTTTGGATTTACGTTCAAGTATTAAGACTAATTGTCTTATTTGCTAGCAGAAGAGATTAAATATTAGATTTTAAAAACTGGCTCCGGCCAGTTTTTTTTAGTAATTTCATATATAAATATATATGCATTTTAGATGTGATATAATATATTAGTGAGGTAGATAACATGAAAAAGCAACTTGAAAATATTAAAAGTGATGTTATTAAAGAGCTTGAGACTGCTAATGATTTAGTGGCTTTAGACAACATTCATAACAAATATTTTAGTAAAAAAGGCCTTTTAAGCCAAATGATGAGTAATTTGAGAAGTTTAACGCCAGAAGAAAGACCAGTTTTTGGTAAATTGGTAAATGATGTTAAGGCTGAAGTTCAACAATTATTCAATGATAAAAAACAAAGTTTAGAATTACATAAACTTAATGAAAAACTTAAAAACGAAAAAATTGATATTGAACTTCCTGCTGATATCTTTTCTAATGGATCAATTCACCCGCTAAATTTAATTGTTGAAGATATTTCTAGTTATTTTGTTGCCTGTGGTTATGAAGTAGTCACCGGCCCGGAAATTGAACTTGATCTATATAATTTTGAAATGATGAATCTTGCAGAAGGACACCCGGCTAGGGAAATGCAAGACTCGTTTTATTTTGACGTTAACACGTTATTAAGAACCCACACATCTCCAGTACAAGCCAGAACAATGCTAGAGAAAAAAGGACAACCTTTAAAAATTATTTGTCCTGGCAAAGTTTACCGTCGTGATGAAGATGATGCAACTCACAGTCATCAGTTTATGCAAATTGAAGGTTTAGTGATTGGAGAAAATATTAGTTTTGCCAATCTAAAGCACGCGCTTCAAGATATGCTTAACTATATTTTCAAAGGAAAAGCCCAAATGCGCTTAAGACCATCATATTTTCCGTTTACCGAACCTAGTATTGAAGTTGATGTTTTATTTACTAAAAAAGACGGCACAACTAGTTTTATTGAAATATTAGGGGCCGGAATGGTTCATCCTAACGTCTTAAAAATGGGTGGTTATGATCCTAATAAATATACTGGGTTTGCTTTTGGAATAGGTGTAGAAAGAATTGCAATGTTAAGATATCAAATTGAAGATATTAGACATTTTTACAATAATGATTTAAGATTTTTAAAACAATTTAAGGAGGAATTTTAATTATGATTATATCAAAATCACAACTAGATAAATGGCTTAAAATTCCTAAAAATATATATGAACTAACTAACACTCATATTACTGAAGTTGACTCTTTTGAAGAGAACTTCGTCAATGCTAGCGGGTTAGTTACAGGTTTAGTTTTAACTAAAGAAAAACATCCAAACGCTGATACATTATCACTTACAACTGTTGATGTAGGTGATGGAGTTATCCGAAATATTGTTTGCGGAGCATCTAATGTTGAGGCCGGTCAATATGTGGTTGTCGCTTTAATAGGGGCAGTTTTGCCAAGTGGATTTGAAATTAAAGATGCAACAATAAGAGGCGTTGCTAGTGAAGGTATGATTTGCTCACTAGATGAGTTGCAAATCAAAAGTATTCCTGTTGAACACCAAGATGGGATTTTTGTCTTTCCAAACGAGGTTAAATTAGGCATTCCCGCTTTAGAAGCGCTAAATTTTGAAGGCTTCGTGATGGAACTTGATTTAACTCCTAATAGCGGACATCTATTATCCGTGTTAGGTTTTGCTTATGATTTAGCTGCGATAACTAATCAAATGATTACGTTGCCAAAATATCAATTTAATGAAATTGACAAACCAAATCCAATTACTGTTAAAATTGAAGATGATGGATGCACCATATATTATGCAAGGTATGCCGAAGTTGTAATAAAACCTTCTCCTTGGTGGCTTCAAAGTGAACTAATCAAAAGAGGGGTTGACCCAGTTAATAACGTTGTAGATATCTCAAATTTTATTATGTTTGAATATGGCACTCCCCTTCATATGTTTGATGCGGATTTATTTGGATCAAAAGAAATTGTCATTAAAGCAGCAACTGATGGGGCTATCGTTGAAACACTAAGTCAACAAAAGCATCAATTATCAAAAGATGATCTCGTTATCACAAACGGAAGTAACCCAACAGCGATTGCAGGAGTAATTGGGTTAGCTAACTCGATGATTTTACCAACGACTAAAAATATTATTATTGAAGCGGCTCATTTTGATGCTGCTAGAATTCAAAACACAAGTAAGAAAATCGGTCGAACCGATTCATCACTTCGTTTTGAAAGAGGAGTTGACCAAGCAGTTATTAACTCGGCGTTAGAAACAACTTGTCATTTATTAGAA
>CAZRJV010000017.1:0-9807 GCA_964600625.1 uncultured Acholeplasmataceae bacterium | reverse complement strand
CCATTAACTGAAGAACGTAAGTTTATGCGTCAAAGTTTATTAAATGGGTTATTAACAACTTATAAATATAATATTTCTAGACAAAATAAGAATATAAATATTTTTGAAATTGGTAATGTTTATACCAAGGAAAGTGAATACCCTTATTTAGCAATCCTTATTAATTCAAAATTGTCATATAATCTATGGCAAAAAGACTCAAATAAGATTGACTTTTATACCATAAAAGGAATTTTGGAAAGTTTATTCTATCAATTTGGTGCTACTTTTAAATATCGTGAAAGTAGTAATCATTCACTTCATCCTTTCCGTCAAGCCGAAATTATCTCTAACAATGAAACAGTTGGGTTCATTGGACAAGTTCACCCTAGCTTAAGTAAAGACGAAGAGGTGTATGTGCTTGAAGTATCATTAACTTCACTTTTACAATTAGACTCAGCTAATTCATATCAACCAGTAAGTCGCTATCCTAGCATTGAAAGAGATATTGCTTTTGTTGTTTCTAAAGAGGTTTTAGTTTCCGATATTGAAGCAATCATTTGGCAAACAGCAAGAAAACACTTAGTTGATTTAAAACTATTCGATGTTTACCAAGGAGGTAACATACCTGAAAACACCCGCTCTTTAGCTTATCGACTTTTATTTAATTCAAGTGACAAAACGCTTGAATCAAGCGATATTGATAAAATAATGAAAAGTGTTATTAATCGTTTAAACTTTAATTTTAAGGCGGAAATTAGATGACCTTAATATATGATTTAACCTATGAAAAACTGTTAGAAGTTTTATTAGAACAAGGTTATAAAAAATATCGCACTGATCAAGTTTGGAACTGGCTTTATCGAAAGAAGGTTTCGAGTTTTGATATGATGAAAAATCTACCATTAGAAATTATTGAATGGCTTAATAATAATTTTACTTTTGGTTATTTAGACGTAATTACCAAATCAACATCATTAGATGGAACTCAAAAATTACTATATGGTTTAAGCGACCGCAACTTAATTGAAGCCGTTGTGATGAAACATCACTACGGTAATAGTGTTTGTGTAACTTCACAAGTTGGTTGTAATATTGGTTGTTCGTTTTGTGCTTCAGGACAATTAAAGAAGAAAAGAGATTTAACGGTCGGTGAAATGATTTTGCAAATCATCCAGACCGAAAAAGAAACCAATCAAAAAATTGATTCTGTCGTCGTGATGGGTATTGGAGAACCGTTTGATAATTTTAATAACATTATTAACTTTGTTAAAATAGTAAATCATCAAAAAGGACTAAATATTGGAGCCCGCAAAATAACTATTTCTACTAGTGGTATTGTTCCTAAAATATATGAGTTTGCTGATTTAAAACTACAAGTCAATTTAGCTTTATCGCTGCATGCCGCTCGTAATGAAGTTAGAACTAATTTAATGAAGATTAATAACGTTTACCCAATTGAAAAATTACTGGAAGCAATTAAATATTATTTGAATACAACCAAAAGAAGAGTTACCATCGAATATATTTTAATCGACGGTGTTAATGACCAAGAAGTCGACGCTAAAGCTTTAATACAACTTTTAAAGGGTTTAAATGTATACATTAACTTAATTCCCTACAATGAAGTAATAGAAGCTCCTTATAAGCGTTCTCCGTTGGTTAGTCAAAAGAAATTTTTAGACATCTTAAAAAAAGGTGAACTTGATGTTACCTTAAGGAAAGAACAAGGTCACGATATTAATGCTGCCTGTGGGCAGTTGCGAAGTATTCAAGAAAAGAAGGCAGTATGAAGAAAGCATTAATTACAAAATTAATTGGTGGTAACTATACGATCCTTGACTTAGCTTCTAAAAAAGAGTTTATTGCTAAGGCTAGGGGAAAGTTGCGATATATGGAAGTTGATCCTGATTCAACTTTCCATCGGACAGTTTCACGTCGCACTAAAAAAGAAACTGAGTTATTACAAGTTAGCCCTAAAGTCGGAGATTATTGCTATTACGATGATACTGAAGATGTTGTTATTATTATGGAAATATTACCAAGAAGAAACGAATTAACCCGTCCGGATATTAGTAATATTGACCAAATATTATTGACTTTTTCGGCGGTTGAACCAGATTTTAGTTTTAATCTTTTAGATAAATTTTTAGTTGTTTCATATCAAAACAATTTATCACCGATTTTACTAATAACGAAAATCGATATTATTAAGGCTGATAAATTGGCTGAACTAAAAAAAGATTTAATATATTATGAAAGTCTTGATATTCCTATTCACTATGTTAATAGTTTAGATGTTGAAAGTATTAATAAAGAAGAAATATTATCTAATAAAATAACAGTATTGGCTGGGCAAACTGGCGTTGGAAAATCTACTTTTTTAAACGCAATCAAACCCGGTCTTGCTATTAAAACAGCTGAAATATCTAAAGCCCTAGGCCGTGGTAAACATACAACCAGACATAGCGAATTGTACCGAGTAAATGATGGTTTTATTGCTGATACGCCAGGCTTTTCTAAATTAGATATTGATCTTCATCATTTTGATGAATTGAAACATTTTTATCCTGACTTTGAAAAGATCAGTTATCAATGTCGATTTGGTAGTTCTTGTAATCATTTAAAAGAACCAGGTTGTGAAGTTGTTAACAAGGTTAATAGTGGTGATATTTTACAATCAAGATATGATAACTATGTCTTATTTACCGAAGAAATAAAAAACCGAAAAAAGATCTATTAAGGAGTGATTTTATGCTAGTAGCACCATCAATTTTAACAGCTAATTTTGCCAATTTGAAAGACGAATTAGCCTCTATAAACAACGCAGATTATATTCATCTGGATATAATGGACGGCCATTTTGTTCCCAATCTATCATTTGGGCCTCATATTTCTAATGAAATAAGAAAGGTTAGCAACGTAACATTTGATACCCATTTAATGGTCTCAAAGCCCTTAGATTGGATTGATAAATTTGCAATCGAGAATACTGAATTTATTACCATTCATTATGAAAGCGAAAACTTTTTAGAAGCGATAAAAGCAATAAAAAAAAGAAACATTAAGCCGGGTTTATCAATTAAACCTAAGACTAGTGTTTCTGAAATAATTAACTATTTAGATCAAGTTGATTTAGTTTTGGTTATGAGTGTTGAACCAGGGTTTGGAGGGCAAAAGTTTATCTACGATGCGGTATCTAAAATTAGCGAATTAAAACAACTACGTCACGATTTAAAATTAAACTTCATTATTGAAGTAGATGGTGGTATTAATTTAGAAACAGCTAAACTAGTTAAAGATGCCGGAGCCGACATGATTGTTGCTGGTAGTCATATTTTTAATCAGATGGATCGAAATAAAGCAATTGAAAATTTAAGAAAAATATAAAATAAAAGAGCCGCAAGGCTCTCTTTTATTTTGTCAGTAATTGTTTGATGATTAAGCGCGAGTTAAATTATTTTTCTTTAAAGCACGTGCAGAAACTTTAACTTTTTTAACGTTTCCATTTTCATCTATAATTCTAACAGTCTGCAAGTTTGCTTTCCAAGTACGACGAGTAGCACGTAATGAGTGACTACGATTGTTGCCAACTTGGGTCCCTTTTCCTGTTAAATAACATTTTGCCATAACTATTCACCCTTTCAATTTCCACTATAATTTACCACAATTGTCGTTTAATTGCAACAAATTAGATGCTCAATAATGACAAATGGCACTATTAAAACATCATATGATATAATATTAGCGTAAAAAGAACTAAAATTGTGAGAATATTATGTGAATATAATCATTTTAGTTGTGGAATTATGGCATTTTGCTATAATGAATTAGGAATTTCATTTTAGAAGTTCAACCTAGGAGGAATTAATATGGCAAATTATTCAGTTAGTGGTGCGCTTTTCAAAAAGATGGTAACTAACGGTGCAGTTAACTTGAAAAATAACCATAAAGAAATCGACCACTTAAACGTCTTTCCAGTTCCAGATGGTGATACAGGCACTAATATGCAAATGACCATAATGGCTGGAATTAAAGAAATAGAAAGCAAAGAAGACAATTCAATTATCGATATTTCAAAAATTTTATCACGCGGATTATTAATGGGAGCGAGAGGTAACTCAGGAGTTATTTTATCGCAATTTTTCCGTGGTGTTTATACTGAGATTGCAAAAATCAATAACGGGACAGCAACCGTCAAAGAATTTATTCAAGCTTTAGTTGGTGGATATCAAATGGCTTATCGAGCAGTAATGGATCCAGTTGAAGGAACTATTCTTACAGTTGTAAGAGAATCTGCAGAAAGAGTACTACAAGAAGAAAATAATCTTAATTCAATTGAAGAAGTAATGGAATTATATGTTAAACAAGCTCATGAAACTTTAGAGAGAACGCCTGAATTACTACCAGTTTTAAAAGAAGCTGGTGTTGTAGATTCTGGTGGTGCTGGATTTATTAAAATAATTGAAGGAATGCAAATGGCATTAACCGGCCAAATGTTAGCAGAAGCAGAGCTACAACCAAAACCTGATATGCCTAACTTTCATATTGACAATCATAGTTTAGAATCTATTCAAGACATTAAGTTCGCTTTTTGTACCGAATTTATTGTTAAACTATTTGATCCAGAAAAATTTAACGAATCACAAATTAAAAAACCATTAGCACAAATGGGTGATTCAATGGTTGTTGTAGTTATGGATGATTTACTAAAAGTTCACGTTCACACAAATCAACCAGGGGTTGCTTTAACATTAGCGCAAAAATATGGCGAATTACAAACAATTAAAATTGATAACATGAAAATTCAACACCATAACATGGTTAGTGATTATCAACAACCAACAACGGAAACGCAAGTTGTTAATGTTACGAAAGATAAAACTAAATACGCAATTATTGCGGTTGCTAGTGGTGAAGGCATTAAAGCAGCTTTTACTGAATTAGGAGTTGACCATATTATTGATGGAGGACAAACAATGAATCCGTCAGCGGAATCATTTGTTAAAGCCGTTGAATCGTTAAATGCAGAAGAAATTATTATTATTCCAAACAACTCTAATATTATTTTAACAGCTGAACAAACAATTGACTTACTACCAGATCGGATGATTAGAGTTTTAAAAACAAAAAATATTGCTCAAGGGTATGCATCATTAATGGTTTTTGATCCAACAAGAACGATGGATGAAAATATCGAAGATATGTCAGAGGCAGTTTCAGAAGTCTTATCGGGTGAAGTTACTTATTCAATAAGAGATACGACCGTTAACGGCATTGAGATTAAAACTGATGACTATATTGGAATTTTAGGAAACCAAATTACTGTTTCCACTAATTCACAACTTAAAACGGTAAAACAATTGTTAGAACAAATGATTTCAGAAGAATCAGAAATCGTCACATTGTTTTATGGTCAAGACGTTAAGGAAGCTGAAGTTAACAAACTAGTTGAGTTTATTGAAGAATTAAACGATGAACTAGATGTTGATGTTATTGCTGGAAAACAAGACGTTTATTCTTATATTATCGCAGTTGAATAACAAATAACTTTTAATAGGCAGCCTCGGCTGCCTTTTTTGTTACCTAAAATCAATTTTTGTTATATAATATATTTATACGGCAGTGGCGGAATTGGTAGACGCGCTACCTTGAGGGGGTAGTATCTTAGTGATGTGTGAGTTCAAATCTCGTCTGCCGTACCATCTTAAAAATAAGGGCTTTTACAAGCCTTTTTTTATTTAATTCTTTTGATAATAAAGTCGAAATTATATTGATAAAATAACAATATAATGATATTATAAAGATAAGAAAGATAATTAATTAATTCATACAAAATATAGAAGTTAATATTTGTGAAAGGAGATAGTAATTAATTTGTAGAACAAATTAATTACTAACAAATGATATGGTTACTAAAGATAATGTTATTATTCATTTTCAAGCTGATGTGATTGATAAACATCTTGCAAATGTTGTGATAGTTCATGGGATCGCTGAACACCTTCATCGTTATGATTACTTGGCAAAACAATTAAATCAAGCTGGATTTAATGTGTTTCGTTATGACCTAAGAGGACATGGTAGAACTTCGGGTAAAAGAGGATATGTAAAATCATTAGATGTCTTACTTAATGACCTTCATGAAATAATTAAACTAGTCAGAGAAAAACATTCCAAAAGAATTTTTTTACTAGGTCATAGTCTTGGTGGGGGGATTGCTAATATTTATGCCAGCACTTTTGGAGATATCGATGGTTATATTTCTAGTGGTGCAGCTACCCAACCGGTTAAACAATTATCTATTTTCAAAATTATTCCTTATCAAATGTTAAAAGGTTTAAATATAGATAATAATTTAGCAAAAAACTCGTTATCAACAATTAGCGAAGTTGAAAAGGATTATATCGAAGATCCATTTGTCTTAAAAAAATATAAATTAGGATATTTAGGCGAAGTAATGATTAAGGGATCAAAAAGACTTAATAAAAATATTAACAACATAAAGATGCCTGTTTTGTTTTTACATGGCAAAAACGATCCTATCGTGTCTGTAGAGTTTTCTAAAAACATGTATAATAACGTTTTGTCAAACGATAAAGAATTAGTAATCTATGAACAATCACTTCATGAGATATATAATGATGTCGAAAGAGATAAAGTGATTGATAAAACGATTGAGTGGTTAACACGACATGCCTAAAAAATATATCATCGCGATTGATCAAGGAACTACTTCAAGCCGTGTAATTGTTGTCGATAGGGAAGGCGATGTTAAACACATTGAGCAAATGGCTGTTACGATAAATGAAACTAGGCTTGGCGAAATATTACAAGACCCACAGGAAATAATTGATTCAGTCTTAGTTTTGTTAGATCGAACATTCAAACGTCATCAAATAAAACCTGATGAGGTAGCAGCTATTGGAATTACAAATCAAAGAGAAACGACTATTTTATGGGATAAACACACCGGTAAACCACTTTATCACGCTATTAGTTGGCAATCGAAACATACCAACAATATTATTGAAGAATGGATAGAAAAAGGATACCAAGATATTATTTCTGCTAAAACTGGGTTAACAATTAGCCCTTACTTTAGTGCTTCAAAAATTAAATATATCCTAGATATTGTCAACGCCAATGTTAGTGATATATTATTTGGAACTGTTGATACTTATTTATTATGGCATCTTACTAATCGACAAGTTCATAAAACTGATATTACAAACGCATCAAGAACGATGTTATATAATATTTTTGAGCAACAATGGGATGATGAATTACTTAGATTATTACAAATTCCAAAATCAATTTTACCAAAAGTAGTTGCTAATGATGATTATTTTGGAGAATTCAATTATCAAGGAATTTCAATTCCAATTTACGCGATGATTGGGGATCAACAGTCATCATTATTTGGGCACCAATGCTTCAATGAGGGCGATTTGAAAACTACTTATGGGACAGGCTGTTTTATTTTAGTTAATACGAGTTTTAAGCCAGTCATTTCTAAGTCGGGTCTTTTAACTACCCCTGCTTGGAAAATAAATAACCAAACGACTTATGCCTTAGAAGGATCTGTTTTTATGGGAGGCGCAATTGTACAATGGTTAAGAGACGATTTAAAAATCCTAAATTCAGCCCAAGAATCAGAATCTTTAGCTGAAAAATCTATTAGAGATGATGTTTATGTAGTACCAGCATTTGTTGGTTTAGGGACTCCGTATTGGAATAGTGATGTTAGAGCCTCTATATTAGGGATGAATCGTAAAACTGGTAGAAATGATATTATCAAAGCGGCACTTAATAGTATTGCTTTTCAAATTGAGGATGTTTTACAAGTTTTGAAAAATGAGTTTTCAAGTGAGATTGCGACAATCTCATGTGATGGAGGGGCATCTAGAAATAATTATTTATTACAATTTCAAGCCGATATTTCTAATATGCGGATTGTTCAAACCAAGGAAACCGAAGTAACGGCTCTTGGTAGTGCATATATTGCTGGATTAAGAGCTGGCTTTTGGAAAAATACTCAAGAAATAGAACGGAATAAAAAAATCAAACAATTATTTTATTCTCGTCTTTCAAGTCGAGAAAGAGCTCGCCTTTATCATAATTGGAAAAAAGCTGTTACTGCTACCATTTCATTTCAACCCCAAAAGTAGTTTATGTTAGCCTTTAACTACTTAATATGTTAAAATAATTAAGAAAGGTGTGAAATTTTATGTTAAATATCATATTTGATAAAAAAACCAAAACAGAAATTATTTTGGTGTTTGAAAACCTTCTTTCCGCTGAAGTTAAGGAACTTAAAAAAGCGGGCTTATTTAGTGGAAAAAGTGGCGAAACATATTTGGATTTAAATCCCAAAAGAGAAGGAATTATCTATTTAGGATTGGGACAAAATAAAAAAATTGAACATGAACTCTTAAGAATTGCTGGTCACAAATTAGGAAAAGCATTGTCAACTAATAAAGTTTTTAAAGCTCATATCAATTTCAAAGAAATTACTGAGACCAAAGAAATTATTTTTCATTTGACTGAAGGATTGCTTCATTCCGATTACTCTTTTGATCGCTATAAAACAAGCGCTAAAGAAATAACGGAAACAACTATCTCATTTCTTGGAGCTAATAAATATAGCCAACTAGTTACTGAAGCGACAAATTTAGTTAATGCCATGAACATTACAAAAGACTTTGTAAATACCCCAGCTATTGATTTATATCCTGAAAGTTATGCTAATCAAATAGTTGTGTTATTTAAAGATACTAATGTAGAAGTTGAAGTCTTCAATAAAGAACAAATTGAATCATTAGGTATGAAAGCACTATTAGCGGTTTCAGCAGGTAGTTTAAAAGAACCAAGATTTGTCGTTATGAAATACTTACCAAATAAAGAGGTAAAAGAACACATTACTTTTATTGGAAAAGGCGTTACTTATGATTCAGGTGGTTACGCTATTAAACCAGCCACAAGCATGGTTACAATGCAATCTGATATGGCTGGGTCTGCAGCTGTTGTTGGCGCATTAAAAGCGATTAACGATAATAAATTAAATGTTAATGTTGTTGGAGTAACAGCTCTAACTGAAAACTTAATTAGCGGTTCAGCTTACAAAAACGGTGATATTATTGGAAGTATGAAGGGAACAACAATTGAAGTTGGCAATACTGATGCTGAAGGTAGAATTACGTTAGCGGATTCTATATATTATGCTGCATCGCAATTAAATACCACTAAAATCATCGAATTATCAACTTTAACTGGTGCATGTATTGTCGCATTAGGTACTGAAATCGTTGGTGCAACTACCAACAATGATAAATTCTACAAACAAGTTCATGAAGCCGGTTTAAGAGCTGGTGAATTAAATTGGAGACTTCCAGTGACTCCTTCGCTTGAAAAAGCGGTTAAGGGTGAAGTTGGCGATCTTAAAAACTCAATTCCAGGTGGAGCGGGAGCAATTACCGCTGGTATTTTCTTAGAACATTTTGCTGAAAAGAAACCGTTTGTACATCTAGATATTGCTGGTCCGTCATTTGGAAGACCAAGAACTTATTATTCTAATGGTGCTACTGGTGTTGGTGTAAGAACACTATATGAATTAGTTAAATAAAGTTAGTAAGGCTTATGCCTTACTGTTGGGGGCCTTAGCTCAGTTGGGAGAGCGCATGGCTGGCAGCCATGAGGTCAGGGGTTCGAACCCCCTAGGCTCCACCATACTACTACAACAGTGTTGTTACAATTGTATCGACTTTATAGAATAGGAAAATAGGGAGATAATCCCTTTTTTTTCCAAAATACGAGTCTATGAATCAC
>CAZRJV010000016.1:9566-22306 GCA_964600625.1 uncultured Acholeplasmataceae bacterium | reverse complement strand
CGACCAATATAATGGACTGCCATTAATAACAATTGACGAACCACGTCATAACCAGAATCAACATATAAAAATCAAGATTGGTCCTTTAACAGGAATAATCTTAAAATATAGAAAGAAGAGGATAACATGAACCAATTTAGTAACAAACAAATATTTATTGAAACATTCAAAAAAAATATCATGAATAAATACGCTATTCCATTTGATAATTCAACTCCATATCAACAATATATGGTCTTAGGACAAATGTTAATGGAAGAAATCGGTTTAAAATGGTATGAAAATAACGAATATATTAATAAAAACAACCTAAAAGTTGCCTTCTATTTTTCAATGGAATTTTTAATGGGTCGAATGATTACTAACAACTTACAAAATTACGGCGTTTATAATGTTGTTAAAGAAGCATTCGATGAATTAGGAATTGACCTAAACGATGTTGAGCATCGCGAAGCCGATGCGGGATTAGGTAACGGTGGACTAGGACGTCTTGCTGCTTGTTTTCTTGATTCCTCAGCATCATTAGGACTTCCTCTAATGGGACAAACGATTAGATATCGTTATGGTTTTTTCAGACAAAAAATTCAAGATGGATATCAAGTAGAGTCTCCTGATAATTGGTTAAAAGACCAGTATGTTTGGGAGATTAGACGTCAAGAAGAAGCTGTTAACGTGCCATTTTATGGTCATATTGAAATTGGAACGAAACCAAATGGAGAACTTGATGTAAAACATGTTAATGCTGAATATGTTAAAGCGGTTCCTTATGATATGCCAATTATTGGTCATGATAATGGTGTTATCAATACTTTAAGAATGTGGAATGCTGAAGCATCGGATATTAACTTTTCTTATGTATCACATGATTACCATAAAAAAGTAAGAGAAATTTCAGAAATGTTATATCCAAATGATGAAACTGTAGCCGGCAAGATTTTACGCCTAAAACAACAATATTTCTTTTCATCAGCGGGAATTAATTCAATTGTTAATAATCATTTGAAAAACCACGGTACGGTTAAGAATTTAGCTGATTTTGTAGTTTTCCAAATTAACGACACTCATCCTGTTTTAATTATTCCTGAATTAATGCGAATCTTAGTGGATGAACATCTATTAGATTGGGATGAAGCTTGGACAATTACCTCTAAAGTATGTGCTTATACTAATCATACCATTTTGTTTGAAGCACTTGAAGTTTGGCCAATTAATATATTTAAACAACTACTACCAAGAATCTATACGATTACAGAAGAAATTGACCGCCGTTTTGTTGAACAAATTGCTAAAGAATATGGCGGCGACTCAGCATTAATTGGTAATTTACGCGTTATTAAAGACAATGTTGTTAGAATGGCAAATTTAGCAATCATTGGTTCGTTTTCTGTTAATGGCGTCGCAAAATTGCACACATCTATTTTACAAGACATAGTCTTTAAAGATTTTCATAAACTCTATCCTGGTAAAATTAATAACAAAACCAATGGTATTACTCATCGTCGTTGGTGTTATCATATTAATCCAGAATTGGTTAGCATTTTAGAAGATACGATTGGTAATGATTGGGTTAAAGATACAACAAACTTAGAAAAATTACTTAAATTTGAAAACGATAATGATATTCAAAAACGCTATCAAGAGATGAAATTAGCTCGTAAGACTGAGTTATCGGATATTATCTTTAACAACCAAGGTATCAAACTAAACCCAAAATCTATTTTTGATATTCAAGTTAAGAGACTACACGAATATAAAAGACAACTAATGAAAATTTTAGGAATTCAAGCTATTCATAATCGTTTAAAAACCGATTTAGAATTTCGTCAAAATTATCATCCTCATTCGTATATTTTTGGAGCGAAAGCAGCACCGACGTATTATTATGCCAAAAAAGTAATAAAACTTATTAATACTGTGGCTGACAAGATTAATCACGACCCAGAAACAAATGATCTTTTAAAAGTAGTTTTCGTTGAAGACTATAATGTTTCATATGCAGAAAAAATTATGCCAGCAGCAGACGTTTCTGAACAAATCTCAACAGCTTCAAAGGAGGCATCTGGAACCGGTAATATGAAATTCATGATGAACGGGGCAATTACTTTAGGGACATTAGATGGGGCTAACGTAGAAATAAATGAATTAGTTGGTGATGATAACATGGTTTTATTTGGGTTAACTGCGGATGTTGTTACGTCATTAGAAAAAGAACCAGAACGTTATAAACCAATTGAGATTTATGAAAATGATTTAGTAATTAAAGAAGTTCTAGATCAACTAACTAACGGTTATTTTGATGTTCCATTTGACGAATTTAAAGAAATTAAAGATTCCTTAATATATCGCGACAAGTATTTTGTCTTAAAAGATTTAAATAACTGGTTAGTTGCACAAGGTATTATTAATAGCTTATACAAAGATAAGAAAAAATGGTATCAAATGGCAATACATAACACAGCGATGTCAGGATTTTTCTCAGCTGATAGAACAATTTCTGAATATAATAATGAAATTTGGAAATTAACACCAATAACCAAATAAGGAGGCTAAGATGGATAAAGTTAGATTATTTATTATTTCTGGTCCAGCTAGTGTTGGAAAGACTACTGTTGCTAGAATTTTATCGGCACACCTTAGTGAAAAAACAGCTATCGTGGATGGCGATGATGTTGAAAAATTTGGTGTAGCAAAAGAGTATTCACACTATTTATTTATAAAAAATGCTCGTTCACTGATAACTAATTTTTTAGAAGAACAAATTGATGTAATTTTCAGTCATGCACTTAGTGGTGAAGAAATTAAAGAGATTATTAAAGATTTAAAAACAGAAGAAATAAAAGTGGTTTATTTAATAGCAGATTTAAAAACTTTGGAATTAAGAAATCGAACTCGATCGATTGAAGATCAAGCCAGAGCTAGTTTAAAAGAAGAACTAGATTTCTTTTCAAAATTAAAAATTGATTCCAATTTTATTCTCGACACTTCAAAACTAAGTCTTTCACAAACTGCAAAAGCGATTATTTCTGAAAAAAGGTTTATTATTAAATAACAAAAAAAACAGCACAAATGCCTTGAATTAATAAGCATTATTGTGCTGTTTTTCATATTTCCAAATTAAATTTATCAACACCAAAGATAACGTAATTAGGCTTTAGTTGTTGCTTGGTATTAACATCTTGAATTGAGATTTCAAAATATTTTAAATATGGGCTCGATCCATCGAATTTGTTTAAACCATCTGCAGTTGCAATGCCATCGTAAACCCCTAGTAAATAACCTTCTTTTTCATATAAGACTTTAGTAATATAATCAAGATGAAATGATCCTAATGCTTCATTAGCATCAACGACTGTTTCGTAATAAATATCAGGAAAATGATCTAAGAACTCAAATAAATATTGTTCATTTTCTACTAGTAACTCGCGACCCGAGTCATCATTTAAAATATTATTTTTGGCAATTTCAAAAATTTGATACATTGCATATTTGAAACTAAGAAATTCCCATAACTGAGCCTTATTCATTTTATTTAATTCTTTTTCGATTTTTTCAATCATCTCTAGTTTATAATGATAAGCTTTATCATCATCTAATTGGTCATATGCTATTTTTTCATCAATCATTTCTTTAAAGATATCAACGATTTCATTAACAGTTTCAGTTTTAATAAATTTTGATTTTGGTTTTAATAGTAAACCTTTAGCAAATATTATATATATTAAGTCGTTTAATAAAAATGTTTGTTTCATAAGTTATATACCTTTTGTAAATAATCAATAATTCCATCTTCATGATTTGTTAAATATGTTTGATATTTAGTTGAAAGTTCTAAACCGTTTCTTGCATTTAACATAGCAACACCATGTCCAACCGTTTTAAGCATATCAAAATCATTTAAATCATCACCAAATGCGATGGTATAATTGCGATTAATATTATACATTTCAATTATTTTTTCAATCGCGTTACCCTTGGTATTTTCCTTAACATAAATCTCATAAAGTGATACCCCGTCTTTACTACCCCATAAACGATAGGTAATATTGTCGAAGTGATTATTAATAATCGTTTCAAAAAATGTTTGATGTTCATCTAAGACAGTGTAGATAAGACCAGTTGGTGGCACAAAAATCTCATCTAGTGGTTTTTCAACGATTTGATCACCTTTTGCGCCATGAAACAGCCAACGAAGTTGTTCGTTTAATTGATAGACATATACTCTATCAGCAACATTATAAAATGCTGATAAGGTGATATCTTTAATAAGTTTGAAAAGCTTATGAGAATCCTCAATTTTCATCACCATTCTAATTGCTTTAAACTTGGGATCAGTTGGATTGGAAATAAAAGCACCATTATCAGTAATAAGTGGTCCTTTTAAATTTAGTTCTTTGTAAATGTCAATCGCTCCAACATAAGGTCTTCCGGTTGTAATAATTACTTCATGACCGTTAGAAATAAGCTTAGTTACATATTCAATTGTATTTTTTGAAAGTTTCCCTTTGCGGTTTAATAAAGAACCGTCTAAATCAACAAAAATATAATATTTCATAATATCCCTCAAAAACTATTATCTCATATTAGCGCTAAAAATAGCAAACAATTTAACATTTAGTAATTTCTCTGATAATTAACACAATTTATTGTTTGTTAATATAAATATCTGCAATCGTTTTTTTAAATTACAATATTATTAACTATGTTATAATATTAACAAGGAGTGAGCAATGAATCATTTGTTTCAATTAAGTGAGTTTTTGAACTTGCCAACTATCATAGCTTTCGCATTAGGAATCCTTTCAGGATTTATTTTGCTATTACTCGTATATTTACTGGCAGTAATTAGGGGAATGAACCGTGGTTTAAAACGCCGAAAGGTTGAAGAAGAAGATATTGATTTTACCGAAATAAAATGGTTAATTGAAAACGCCAAAAAGCAATTTAAAGAAATTGAAAGGTCAAAAGAAGAATCAACTATTATTAATACTTTTAATGTGTCAAAAGAATTAGCTCACGATATTGCTTCAAAGTATTATCCTCAAAGCAAATATCCGTTACAGGAATTATCCGTTGACGAAATTTTGGTTTTAACTCATTATATAAGTAATCGTCTAGATGAGTTATTACAAGCTAAAATTTTAGGTCAGTTTAGAGGAATGACAATTAGACAAATCTTATCAATCAAAATAACTGGCAGCAAAGTTACTAGTTCTAAGGTCTATAAGACAGCAGTCGGAGCCCAGTTAGGAAAAGTTTGGGGTGCTATGAAAGTTGTTAACCCATTTTATTGGATAAAAAAAGGAACTGTCGATCAAGTAATCAAAATTATCATTAGGAAAATCGCTTTAAACGCTATTGTTATTACTGGGGAAGAAACCTATAAAATATATAGTAAGAGTGATAAAATATTTGAATCACTATACGATAATGAACTTGATATAAAGAAAATATACGATGAACTTGAAAATGATGAGGAGGAATCAAAAAATGTCAAAGAAAAAGAAACAACAAAGTAACATTTATGAAAGTAAAAAATCTATCTTTGTAATTCCTCAATTTGTTAGGATTGAAGGTTTGAGAAGCGGTAAAAAATTTGAATCAAGTGAACCGATTTCACCAATTTTTGGGCGTAAAGTCAAAAATATTGATGTTCCGGCTAATAAAGTAGTAAATACTGGTGATGTTGATACTAGATACGACACTTTTCGTGATGAAGATTCAAGAAAAGTTTCGGCTGAAGAACGTGCGAAATATAAAGAGTTTACTAACATTCACACCGATGAATCACGTGAAGAGTTTCTTGGATCTCCTGTCCATAAACCTATCAATGAAACTAAAGAAGAGAGTTTACAAAAGACTCAGATTATTAAACCAATTGGCGTGACTAGTAATAAGGTAAAACCGGTTGAAAAAGGATTTTATAATGATTTTGATGAAGAAGAAGTTGTTAATAGACCAAATTATCCTGGGCTAAACATTACAAAAGATAATAACGAGGTTGACAACTCAATATCTGTTAATCCGTTTTCAGAAACTAATGAACCGTTAGAAACCTTTACTAAACCTTGGCTTCATCCGCTTGAGGATATTGTAGAAGAAACAACAATTAGCAAAATAGAAGAACCAATTATTGAATCAAAACCGACTGAAGATGAGCCGGTTATTATAACAAGAAAACAAGTACCAAAAGGCATAAACTATAAACTGCCTAGTGTTAAAATGTTTAGTAAAGCTGATTTAACACTAGATGATAAACCAGAGTGGTTGCTAAAACAAGTTGAGGTTATTAACTCAACTCTCGCTCAGTTTGCCATTGAAGGACGAGTTGTTGGAACTAAAAAAGGTCCAACAGTTACTAGATATGAGATTTCATTAGAGCCAGGAATTTCAGTCAAAAGAGTTAGTAACTTGTCTGACAATTTAATGATGAATTTAGCGGCGCAGTCAATTAGAATTGAAGCACCGATTCCCGGTAAACCATATGTTGGAATTGAAGTTCCAAATGAGGTTCCGGAAATCGTAAAATTTGGTAACGTCGTTGACAACAAAGAGTTTTTAGAAGATAAAAACCCACTTAAAATCGCATTAGGAGTCGATATTGATGGCCAAAATATTTATAGTGATATTAATAAAATGCCGCATGGCTTAATTGCTGGTGCTACTAATAGTGGTAAAAGTGTTTGCGTCAACACAATTTTAGTCAGTTTATTATTAAGAAATACACCAACAGATTTGCAACTAATATTAATTGACCCCAAAATGGTTGAACTGCAACCATATAATGATTTACCTCATTTAATAACGCCCGTTATTACTGATGCTAAACTAGCTTCATCAGCTCTAAAATGGGCTGTTGATGAAATGGAGAAAAGATATCGTTTGTTTGCTCAAAACAGAAGTCGTGATATTACAAGTTTTAATGACAATGTTTTAAATGGCACTATCGAATTAGAAAAAATGCCTCGGATAGTCATTGTTATTGATGAATTAGCAGACTTAATGATTGCTGCTTCACAAGATGTTGAAGAATCAATTAGACGATTAACAGCCAAAGCAAGGGCAGCCGGAATTCATTTATTAGTAGCGACCCAAAGACCAACAACTGATGTTGTTAGTGGCACGATTAAATCAAACATTCCAACTAGAATCGCCTTTAAGGTAGCATCTTTTGTTGACTCTACAACGATTTTGGATGGACAAGGTGCGGAAACACTATTAGGCAAAGGCGATATGTTATTTAAGGAAAATGATCAAATTATTCGTCTTCAAGGGGCTTGGATTCCTGATGAGGAAATATATCGTGTTACGGACTATATTAGAGCCAATTCAGAGCCAAACTACATTTACCTACACGAAGAATTGAAACAACAAGTCAGAAAGCAAGAAGATATCTCGGATGAACTATTTAGACCAGTGGCAGAATTTGTCATTGAACAACAAAATGCTAGTATTAACTCTATTCAAAAAGAGTTTAATGTGGGTTTCAATCGTGCTAAAACATTAATGGATTCGTTAGAAGCCATGAATATTGTTTCAGAGAGCACCGGCACGAAAGCAAGAGAAGTATTATTAACCTTTGAGGAATTACAAGATATTTTATCAAAGTATAATCTATGAAACTAACTAACAAGAAAGCCATATTTTATGTCGTTTTTAATATAATATTGCTTTTACTAAATGTGATTTTTTATATTTTACAAAAAGACAACCCCTTAAACATTACATGGCTAATGGTTGTCTATTTTGTGATATCAATTTTATTTACCATTTATCTAAGCGCTGAAACATTTAGAGTTGTTATTAAAAAGGATGAAATTGATAAAACAAGTTGGCGTTACCGGGTTTTTGATTGGCTCGGGTTTGTTTTAATGCCAATTTCGATATTTATCTTGATATTTGCTAATTTTTTCAGTAATGGATTTATTGTTGGAGATTCGATGAAACCAACTTTAAAAGATGGAAACACAATAATAATTTATAAGTTTCATTATCAACCTAAAAGAGATGATGTCGTAATTATTAAATATGAAGATGCGAATAATCAAGAGGATGAAATTATTATTAAAAGAATTGTAGCAGTTCCTGGTGATGTTGTTAAATTTGTAGAAGTAGGGTATGTTAACTTAACCAATGAAGAAATTCAAGGTAAAATATTTATTAATGACGTTGAGTATCAAACATTTAACAGTCCTGCTTTATTTACTAAAAGCGAGTTTATTAGGATGTTTAAAGAATTTTATGAATCCTCAGAATTGCTCCCTGTTGAGATGACAGTTCCCGAAAACTATTACTTAGCATTAGGAGATAATTTTTATAATTCAGAAGATTCAAGAAGACATGGACTATTTCATATTTCCAAAATTGGTGGGAAAATGATAATTTCCTTTGGAGGTGAGAAAAATGAGTCAAATTAATTGGTATCCTGGCCATATGGCCAAATCATTTAGAGAAATAGAAAAACAATTAAGATTCATCGATTTAGTAATCGTCTTACTAGATGCTCGAATCCCACGGTCAAGTTTAAATCCTGAGGTTTTAAAAAGGATTAAAAACAAACCGATTTTAATTTTATTTAACAAAGCTGATTTAGCCGATCGAAAGGTTTTAACGCAATGGGAAAAATACTACATTGACAAAGGGTATTACGCCTTATCGATTGACGCTACTAATCGCCAAAGTTTGAAAAAGATATACCCTCTAGTGAAAAACGAAATCTTAAAAAACCAAGTTGAACGCACTCTTAGACAAGGGCGTTTACTAGCCCCATTTAAAACTATGATCCTTGGTATTCCCAATGTTGGTAAATCAACTTTAATTAATAATTTAACTGCCAAAAAAGGTGCGAAAGTAGAAAACAGACCTGGCGTTACAAGACAAACTCAATGGTATCGTCTTTCTGATGAATTTGAATTACTAGACACCCCAGGTGTTTTATGGCCAAAGTTTGAAAACAATACTGGTTATAATTTAGCTATCACAGGCGCGATTAGAGATGATATCTTACCACTAGATGATGTGGTAATACATGCTCTTAAGTATTTAATTAGTAATTATCCAAATGAGTTAACTAATCGGTATAATTTGGATACGATTGAAAGCCCTTATGAAATATTAAATCAAATTGGTCATAATTCTGGTGCTTTATTAGCAGGAGCTGAAATTGATTATCAACGGGTTTATCAAACTATAATTAAAGATATTCGTGATAAAAAACTGGGAGGTATTTGCTTTGAAAAACCATGATGATCAAATGCGACAAGTTTTTCAAACAAATTTAATTGCCGGTATTGACGAAGCTGGTCGTGGACCATTAGCAGGCCCAGTAGTCGCTGCTGCTGTTATTTTAAAAGAAAAAGCGAATTTGTTATTAGTTAATGATTCAAAAAAATTATCCGCTAACCAACGGTTAAAAGCTCTTGAAGAAATTAAAGGTAATGCTATTGCAATTGGAATAGGAATTGCCACTAATCAAGAAATCGACCAAATAAACATATTAAATGCGACCAAATTAGCGATGCAAAGAGCCGTAAATAAACTAAGCGTTAAACCGCAACTATTATTAATCGATCACGTTGAAATTGATTCTTCAATCAAGCAAATAGCGATTACTAAAGGTGATCAAATTAGTTTATCAATCGCCGCTGCCTCAATTATTGCTAAAACATATCGTGACGAATTAATGAATGAATATCATCTTCAATATCCTGAATATGGATTCAATAAACATATGGGCTATCCAACTAAACATCATCTGGCTATGATCAAGACTTACGGCATTACCCCAATTCATCGTCAAACATTTAAACCAATTATGCAATTATTATAGGACTCAGTGAGTCCTTTTTTTAAACTTATTATGATAACTACATTTTTGAAATTTATCACTATTTTTACAAGCCCCAACAATTCCAAAAAATAATATATATTATATAAATATATATAAAAAATAGCTGATTCTAATACGCTTGACAAACTTAAAAACTCATATATAATTATATAAGCAAGGGAGAATAGTATGAGTAAATTATTAATTGTTGAATCACCAGCCAAAGCTAGAACAATCAAAGGTTATGTTGGACCAGATGTTCAAGTGCTTGCGTCTGTTGGTCATATTAGGGACTTAGCAACTACCGGTGAAGGTGGTCTTGGTATTGATGTTAAAAACAACTTTAAACCTAATTATGTCGTTATTAAAGGTAAAGAAAAAGTCGTTAAAGATTTAATTGCCGCCGCTAAAGGGAAAGAAGTAATTTTAGCAACTGACCCCGACCGTGAAGGTGAAGCAATTGCTTGGCATTTAGCCGAGCTTCTTAAGCTAGATTTAAATAGTTCTAACCGCGTTGAATTTAAAGAAATTACAAGATCATCGGTACAAGAACAGTTACAAAATTTACAACCAATTGATCTAAACTTAGTTAAATCACAAGAAACTAGACGAATGATCGACCGAATTATTGGATTTAAACTTTCAAATTTGGTTAAAAGAAAAATTAAACCAGCAAAATCAGCTGGTCGGGTGCAAAGTGTTGCCTTAAAATTGGTTTGTGATTTAGAAAACGAAATTCTAGCATTTATTCCAGAAGAATATTTTGATATAAAATTAATCACCCAAAAACAAGACTTTAAATATATTAAAGATGATAAGGAATTAGTAAAAGAAAAACGAGCAAATCAAATAAGAAAAGAAGCCGTCTCACCGTTTACTGTTACCGATATTAAAAAACGAACTAGAACTTCTAAAGCAAAACTCCCTTTTATTACATCGACTTTACAACAAGAATCATTTTCAGCCCTAAGGATGTCTTCAGCGCAAACGATGAAGTTTGCACAAGAACTATATGAGGGTGTTGAAATAGATGGTGAAATTACTGGTTTAATTACTTACATGAGAACTGATTCAACCAGACTTTCTAATCAGTTCATTTATAAAGCACGCGATCATATTAAACTAACTTATGGTGATGAATATGTCGGTTTTTATAAATCTAGCATTAAATCTGATGCCCAAGACGCCCATGAAGCGATTAGACCAACTGATGTTAGTTTAACGCCTGACAAAGCTATGAATTTTTTAACCGAAAAACAAGCCAAATTATACCAACTTATTTATCAAAGAGCCTTAGAATCCCTAATGACTCCTCCTAAATATGAAGTAACTGAAGTTATTGTTAGCAGCCATCAACATCAATTTATGGCCGAAGGAGTTATTCAAACGTTTAAAGGGTATACAATTGTTACTAATGAAAATCAAGATAAAATTATTCCTGAATTCAAAATTGGACAAATTTGCGAAGATGCAAAATTAGATTTTGAAAAAAAGATGACTCAACCACCAGCTAGATATAGTGAAGCAACCTTAATTAAAACTCTAGAACAACTAGGAATTGGTCGTCCGTCAACTTATGCAACAACGATGTCAACTCTGAAAACTAGGGCTTATGTTGAAATGAAAAAAAGACGGTTTGTCCCAACTGACTTGGGAATGAAAACTTCAGAAAAACTAAGCGAATATTTTAATTCAATTATTAACACCACCTATACCTCAAGGCTAGAAACCGTGCTAGATGAAATTGCCGAAGGAAAGCGCGATCGTGATGAGTTGTTAAAAAACTTCTACGATCACTTTATACCAATATATAATTATGCAGATAAGAATATGAAAGCTATTCCTAATGAAAGAACTGGCACAATGTGTCCATCATGCGGAAAACCTTTAGAATACCGCTACGGACGTAAAGGGAAATTCATCGGTTGTTCTGGTTATCCAAGTTGTAAACATACCGAAAATATTGAAGAAAATAGCCTTGAAAAGGCAAAGTCGGTATGAAAAATCAAAAACTATTTACATTTTAAATAAATAATGCTATAATAATAAGGCATCTATGAAAATAGATGTTACTTATCCCCTATTGTGTGTTTATTTCACACAAAATCCCCTTAATTAGACCCTCTCCCCAAAGAGGGTCACTTTTATTTTAAGTAGTGATATTATCTTCTATGTTATAATAGATGATAGACAAAGTGGTGATTAATTTGAGTTTCTTTAAAAGAATATTTAAGCGCAAACCAAAAAATGATAAATATGAAATGGGACTGCATAGAACAAGACAAGCATTAGATAATTTAAAATCAATTTTAGAGTCAAAAGATAAAATTGACCAAGAGTTATTCGATGCCATCGAAGACATTTTTATACAAGCAGATGTTGGTGTTGATACAGTCCTTTATTTTGTTGATGAGTTAAAAAAAGAAATTAATTTAAAAAAGATTGAAAACCCAACTGATTTATCGGAAATAATTGTTGATAAACTTTTTGAAATATACTTAAAAGATGAAATTATTATTACCGATTTAAATTATCAGCAAAATGAAATTAACGTTTACTTATTTGTTGGTGTAAATGGCGTTGGTAAAACAACGTCAATTGGAAAAATTGCTGACCAATTTAGGCGCGATGGACACAGAGTTTTAGTTATTGCTGGCGACACATTTAGAGCAGGAGCCATTGAACAATTGAAAATATGGGCGGAACGAGCCAAAGTTTCTTTTTTTGCAAAAGAGCAATTTAGTGATCCATCAAGTGTCATTTTTGATGGATTAGATAAAGCAAAAAAAGAAAACTATGATGTTGTCTTAGTTGATACCGCCGGTCGCTTGCAAACGAAAGTTAACTTAATGAATGAACTAACAAAAATGCATCGCGTGATAGAAAAATCAATTGGTAAAGAAGTTAACGAAAC
>CAZRJV010000016.1:0-9466 GCA_964600625.1 uncultured Acholeplasmataceae bacterium | reverse complement strand
TAACAAAAATGCATCGCGTGATAGAAAAATCAATTGGTAAAGAAGTTAACGAAACCTTATTAGTTATTGATGCTACGACTGGTCAAAACGGAATTAGACAAGCGGAAGTATTTAAAGAAGCAACTAATGTTACCGGTATTATTTTGACAAAATTAGATGGTACTGCCAAAGGTGGTATTGTCTTAGCGATTAGACATTTATATAACTTACCAATTAAGTATGTCGGATTTGGTGAAAAAATTGATGATTTAGTACCATTTGATATTGAAGATTATATCTATGGTTTATTTAGAGACTTTTTCAAGGAGTAATGATGAAGTTAGAAAAAACAGAGCGATTAAATGAATTATTTACCTACTACAAAAAATTACTTACTGATAAACAGGTAGAGTATTTTATGATGTATTATTACGATGATTACTCGTTAGCTGAAATTGCCCAAATCACTCAAGTTTCACGCAATGCAGTCTATGATCAATTAAAAAAAGTTGAAGAGAAACTTTACGAATATGAAGAGAAACTTAAATTAAGTGAAAAATCAAAAAAAAGATTAAATTATTTAAATAAATTTTTACATGAAAATAACAAAAAATATATACAAAAAGTAATAGATATGGATGTTGAAGATGAATAGTTTAAGTGATAGATTACAAATGGCGGTTCGTCGCATTACTGGACGCGGAACGCTTTCAGAAAAAGATATTGATGAAATGATGAGAGAGGTTAGACTTTCTCTTTTAGAAGCTGACGTTAACTTTCGAGTTGTTAGAAACTTTACTAATAACGTAAAAGAAAAAGCCTTAGGTGAAAAAATATTAAAAGGCTTAAATCCAGGTCAACAAGTTGTAAAAGTAGTTCATGAAGAATTAAAAACAATTATGGGAAGCGAAGTTGAAGGCATTAAGTACTATGATAAAGGACTAACTGTTATTATGGTTGTAGGTCTTCAAGGAAGCGGAAAAACGACTTCGATCGGAAAACTTGCTGTTCACACGAGAAAAGAAGATAATAAAAAGCCTTTTATTATAGCTGCTGACATTTATCGTCCAGCAGCAATTGAACAACTAAAAACGATTGGTAAAGAAATCGGTGTCTTTGTCTATGATGAAGGACAAAAGGACCCAAGAAAGATTGTTAAAAATGGCATCGAAGAAGCGAAGAAGCAAGGAGCTAATCTAGTTATTATTGATACGGCAGGTCGTTTACATATTGATGAAGATATGATGCAAGAATTAATTGATTTAAAAGCATTAACTAATCCTAACGAAATTTTATTAACCGTCGATGCAATGACGGGCCAGGATGCTGCTAATATCGCTAAATCATTTCATGATCAATTAACCGCGACTGGAGCTATTCTAACTAAGTTGGATGGTGATACTAGAGGTGGAGCTGCGCTTTCGATTCGAGAAGTATCAGGAATCCCCATCAAGTTTATGTCTAGTGGGGAAAAGATGGATACGTTTGAAGTCTTTCACCCTGAAAGAATGGCATCAAGAATTCTTGGGATGGGTGATGTCCTTACTTTAATTGAACGGGCTGAAGAAGCAATTGATGAAGATGAAGCCATGTCAATGATTGAAAAGTTATCAAACGATACATTTAATTATAACGATTTATTAAAACAGTTTAAAATGATTAAGAAAATGGGTTCTTTATCGCGTATACTAGGATTTATGCCAGGACTAGGAAAGATGAAAGATGCTGTTGCTAGCGTCGATGATAAACAGTTTTATCAGATGGAAGTCTTAATTAAAAGTATGACTGAAGCTGAAAGAAAAGATCCGACTTTAATCGATAAATCAGCATCAAGAAGAAAAAGAATAGCTAATGGCTCTGGAATGCAAGTAGCTGATTTAAATCGGTTAAGAGACGCTTTAAGACAACAAAAACAAATGATGAAGAAAATGATGTCAATGGATGAAGATCAGTTATCACAAATGCAAAAAAATCCGCAAGCAATGATGTCTAGTGGTAAACAAAAACAACGTAAGGGCAAGGGAAAGGGCAAAGGACGATTTAGATATTAATAAGTATTTAAAAAACTTTTTATAAAAGCGCTTTTATAATTACACTTTGATTGTTTATAATGTCTTTATAATTACTATACCTTAGAGCTAAATATCAACTCACGAAGTTTGACAAAAGTATATAATCATTGTATAATTATGTTGCTCTATTTGGATTTTATGCTTAATATATTATATTAACATTTTAAAATTTCAAAAAAATTTAATGGTGTTTGTAATATGTATAAACATTTGTTATAATATGTTTATGAGGTGAAAAAATGAAAGGTTATATCATTTGTCCAAAAAATTTATTTAGTACAATTATAATTAACCTTTTATTTCCATATTTATATTTTTAGAACTGCATTTTTTGCGGTTTTTTTTATTTTAAAAATAGTTAAAGGAGATCAAACATGGAGATTAGATTAGAAAATTTGACAAAGATTTTCATCGACAAACAAAAAAATGAAACCAGAGCGATTGATAACTTAAATGTTGTTATTGAGTCTGGAAAATTAATTGGTTTGTTGGGACCATCTGGTTGTGGAAAATCAACCACACTTTTTGCAATTGCAGGATTACATGATCCGACTGAAGGAAGAATATATTTTGGTGAAGATGATGTAACAAGACTGTCACCGGATAAGAGAGGAATTGGACTAGTTTTCCAAAACTATGCGCTATATCCCCATATGACAGTTAAACAAAACATCATGTTTCCACTTGAAAACTTAAAAGTTTCAAGAGAAGAAGCATTTGAGAGAACTCAGGAAATGGCAAATCTAGTTGGAATTGGTAACTTATTAGAAAGAAAGCCAGCTCAACTTTCAGGTGGACAACAACAAAGAGTTGCGATTGCTCGTGCTTTAGTTAAAATGCCAAGAGTGTTACTTCTTGATGAGCCACTTTCAAACTTAGATGCTAGACTGAGATTGCAAATGAGAGAAGAAATTAAACGGATTCAAAGAGAAACCGGAATTACTACTATCTTTGTCACCCATGACCAAGAAGAAGCAATGTCAATTAGTGATCAAATCATTATTATGGAAACCGGCAAGGAAATGCAAAGAGGAAGCCCTCAATATATTTATAGCTATCCAAATAATATTTTTGTGGCTAAGTTCCTTGGAAATCCTCCTATCAATATTTTTAGAGGTAGTGTTAAAAACAACTACTTATACTATGGTGATCAAAAAATATTACCTAAAGTAGCCCCTGATGGCGAATATGATGTTGGAATTCGTCCAGAAGATTTTAGAGTTTCTGAAAGTAGTAAAGATTCAATTCACATTGAGGCATTGGACGTTTCTGTAATCGGCCGTGATACAATGATTAGATTTGTTTATGGAGACGCGGAAGTAAGAGCCCTAGTCGAATCAGAATCTCTAGATAACGTTAAAGAAATTAACTTAACGGTTAAAGAAGAAAAAATTCATTTATTTGACGTTGATACCGGAATTTCACTAGCTTACTTACCTGAGCTAGATGAAGACCAAATTAAATTACTAGGTGATCACCATCAAATGATGTTAGCTCGTGATGCTGAGCAGGCTGCTTCTAATGATGAAAACGACCAATTAATTTTAACAAGAAAAAGTAAAAAAAATAAAACTGACAGTAAGGAGTAGAAAAAATGAACGTTCTTAATCGAATAAAATTAAAAATTAAGGACACTTTACATCTAATTCGTTGGAATGTCAGAAACTTTTTCAATAATGTCAAAGACAGTATCAAGGAATTCTTTTCTACACGATGGAAAAAAACTAGTTTTTATCAAAACCGTGTTGAAAAGAAGAAAACTCGCCGTCAAATCATACATGATTATGCGATCAAATTTGATGAACACCAATATTTTGAAGGTCATCATTTGAAATATGATGAAATTAGATATGATATTAGTGAAGAGTTAAAAACTTTAGATAAAGGTGATCCAAAATATCAAGAATTAATTATTGTTAGAAAGGCTTTACCGCCAACTAAGGCGCAAAGAAAGAGAAAAGATCGAAATATAGAAATTGCTAGAAATCTATTTAAAGCAGCTCTATATTTGCTACCAGTTTTAATATTACTAGGAGTATTTTCATTTTATCCAATTGTTAACTCATTTAGACTAGTTTTTTTAACTGGATATAATGGAACGACGGGTGCTTATAAAGGTTTAACACTTTTTGGTAACTTCCAAGAAGTATTAAAAGACCCATCATTTATTGTCCCTTCGGCGACAACCAAATCAACTGCGCTTATTAATACTGGATTACTTGTGTTAATTTCAGTACCGGCAACGATTGTAATTAGTTTGATTATCTCAGTGGCCTTAAGTTCAATTAAACCACTGAAAGGTTTTTTCCAAACTATTTATTTTCTTCCTTACGTTACAAACGCATTAGCGGTTGGATTAGTATTCGCTTATATGTTCCAATCAACAGGAGGATTAGTTAATCGCTTCTTAGAAACTTTCGGAGTCGATGGTGGTTCTTGGATAGGCGTTGGTGCTCCGTATTGGAAAGCCATGTTTGTACTAATATTGTTTAGTATTTGGAACGGATTAGCATTTAAAATCATGGTCTTCCTATCTGCGATTGAAAGTATTGATAAGCAATACTATCAAGCGGCATCAATTGATGCGACACCACGATTTAAACAGTTTACAAAAATTACGGTTCCGCTAATTTCACCATCAATTTTCTATATTGTTATTACCTCAGTTATTGGTGCCTTTAAAACTTATTCATCAGTTGTTGCTATCTTTGGAAACGAAGGTAAACCACCAGGTGCTGATTATCATATGAAGACAATAGTTTTCTATATTTATGACTACTTTACAACACCAGATAACATGCCATTAGCCGCAGCGGCTTCAATTGTGTTATTTGCGATAATTTTAGTAATGACAATGGTTCAAAACGCAGTCGGTAAACGACGCGTTCACTATTAGGAGGTGTCAAAATGCAATTAACTATCGAAAATAATGCAACTAACCCTTCTAAAGCTGCAAAGCACTATAAAAACAAAGATACATTAGCTAAAATAAAATCGATTAACTATGCTGCTTTAATTATTGATTTTGTAGCTATCATAGTATTTGCAACAATCTTTGCTTTAATGCTTGGTGCGATTAAAATTCCATTGACTACTAATGAAATGGAATCACCCGAATTAGTTTTAGAGCAATACTACATAGTAGCTGGTTTTATATATTCATCACAAACCGTTAACTTAATCATTTCTATTATGGTGATTTTCTTAGTGGTAGGAGTTTCAGCATTTGTAGTTAATTTTAAACGAATTCGTAGTTTAGACTTATACGACTACCACCGGTGGGAAGCTGGTAATCGATATGTCCATGCCTTTATGTCGTTGTTAACCTTAAATGTCGCTAGTTTTGTAATTAAATTAGTTGCGGCTGATATGTTAATGAGATATGCCGAGGGACAATCGACTTTTGAGTGGTTAAAACTAACTTACGAGCAAAGAAAATTGAAAAAACAAGAAGACAAAATTCAAAAACTAAACCACGTTCCAACGGAAGAAGAGCTAATTATTAGAAGACGAGTTAGGGTTCAAACAATTTTAAAAATAGTTAGATATTCTATCACTTACATCTTCTTAATTTTGATTGCTTTATTTATTATCATTCCGTTTTACTGGATGATTATTACAAGTTTAAAGACCTATCAGCAATCAAAAGCTGCTAACCCAACATTTTGGGTAGCCTTTAAAGATGCTCAATGGGTTAACATGAAGTTTGTCTTTAAAAACTTAAACTTCGGATTATATATTGGAAACACGTTACTAGTTTCTGTGCTATCAACAGCCGGAACGATTATTACAACCGTGTTTGCTGCATTTGCCTTTTCAAAAATTGATTTCAAAGGCCGTGAAGCATTATTCTCATTACTATTAATGACGATGATGATACCGGGTGAGATTTATATGATTACAAACTTCTTAACGGTCTCACAGGTTGGATTTGGTTGGGTTGGAAGGGACTTTCCAGCTGCCGGTTTCTTTGCCGCGATGATTGTTCCATTTATGACTAGCGTTTATTATATATTTTTCTTACGACAAGCTTTCCGTCAAATTCCAGACACGCTTTACAAAGCGGCTAAAATTGATGGATGCTCAGATATGAAATTCTTAAGAAGAGTTATGATTCCAATGGCGATGCCAACAATTTTTACCATTACAATTTTAAGTTTGTTAGGAACTTGGAATGCTTATATTTGGCCAAAACTAATTACTAATCCGGGATTATATGGTGAAAAAGCCAAAGATTATTGGCTGATTTCTGTGGCATTAAGAGAAACAAGTTTCGTTTTAGAAATGGGTGGTGACCCATTACCAATGTTTAACTTGCAAATTGCTGCGAGTGCGATTGTAACTGTGCCGTTACTGATCGTGTTCTTAGCATTGAAGAAATACATTATTAAAGGTGTCGGTAGAAGCGGCACGAAAGGATAAAAAGAAAGGAAAAAAATATGAAAAAGAAAATTTTACTATTATTTCTAACCATTTTTGCAGCATTCACTATTATTGCATGTAATGATGAAACTGTAGAACTTACTTTGGGCTCAACAACTGCTCAGTTAGAAATTGGGCAAAGTCAAGAAATTGCTGTTACCGTATCTGAAGATATGGTTGATAAATTAAAAGTAAGTTCAAGTAATACTGATGTTGTAACAGCTAGTATTACTGGTAAAACACTAAAAGTTGTTGGAGTTAGTGCTGGCTCAGCAGTTGTTACAGTTACTGTTGAAGGAACGGAGGAATCCGCTCGATTAAATGTGTCAGTAAAAGCGGTTGAATCAGGAGCTAAATTTACTGGACATACACAAGTATTTTTCATTGATGTTGGTAATCCATTAGAAACAGAAATTAAGGAAGCCACTCAAGGGATTAAAGCATTTGACGATGATGGATCTGAAATTGCTACTGAAATTACAATTTCAGGTATTGAAACAATTGATGTTTCTGCAGCGGTAGGAACTAGATATCAATTAGAGATTTCAGTTGAAAAAGCTGATGGCACACTTTTAACAGCAATTATTACTGTTGAAATTTTTGGTGAATCAGTTGATGAAAGAGTCGTTATTTTTGGTCCAAATAGATTAACTTATTATATCGGTAGTGATCAAAATGGTTTCGCAATGGAAAAAGAATTCAGTGCGACAAATCTTAATACTAAAGAAGCTGTTGATATTGAAGTTGAATATATCCTAGGTAAGGATATTACCTTACAAACACCAGGAAAACATAGCGTAATAATTACAGCAGAAGATGGTTTAATTTCAGCTACTAAAACAGTAGAATTATTTGTAAAACAAGCAGTTACTATTAAAGATGAATTAAGAGGCACAACGGCTGCAAATCCAATTACAATTTCTTTCGGACATGGAAATGGACAAGATATTGAAGCTTTATTTAATAAATATGCAACAAGCTTTAAAACTGAAATGTTAGCACAGGGCGTTCACGTTGATGTTAAAATTGACAAATTAGGCGCTAACTATGATGAAGTTAGAGATGCAGTGACATCAGCGATGCAAACTGGAACTGAAATTCCTAATATCATTCAAAATTACCCTGACCATTTAGTTGAATATCAAGGTTATGGAAAAATCATTTCTCTAACACCGTATGTATTCCATCCAGTCTGGGGCTTTGATCAAAGTAACAATTTAGATTCATTTTATGATATCGTTCAATCATATCGTGATGAACAAAGAGCTGCTAGTTTAGAAGGTGACATTTTATCAATGCCTTTTAATAAGTCAACGGAGTTTGTTATTTATAATAAAGATATGTTTGATGAAGTTCTACAAGGAAAAGCTTTCCCTGAAACTTGGGAAGAATTAATTGCCTTAGCACCGGCTTTAAGAGGTCAAATTGACGCTAATATCGCTAGAATTGCTAACGCTTATAGCTCAGCTGGAAACTCAACATATACCGCTGATGCTCAAAAAGCGGCAAAAGATGAATTTTACCCATTTAGTTATGACTCAGCTGGTAATGCATTTATTACTTTAACAAAAGCTTGGGGCGGACAATATACTGGCCAAACTGGAACAAGAGAAGATAAGTTATTATTTGTTAATGATCAAACTAGACAAATGTTAAGATTCTTTGGTGACAACCGCAGTGAATTTACTTCACCAGCTGTTTGGAACAATGCATCTTATGCAACTGACTTATTCTTAAAAGGTTACTCAGCATTTTCTGTTTCTTCAACAGCTGGTGCTGATAAGAATACTCCGTTAGTTGGTAATACTAAATTATTCAACATTGGCGTTGCACCAATGTTATATTCTAGATTGTATCCAGAATATCGAAATGTCATTCAACAAGGAACTAACTTTGCCATTACTACTGAAGGCGATGCCGATCAAAAAATTGTTTCATGGTTATTCTTAAAATTCTTAAACTCCCAAGAAACATCACTTGATTACGCATTTGAAAAAGGATATTTTCCAACTAGATATTCGACCCTAGAACATCAAGATTATCAAGAGTTCTTAGAACTAGCTAATAAACCAATTATTACTGGAATGGTAAAAGCTGAAGCTGACCGCATTATGAGAGCAAAAGCGGCACAAATTTATTTTGAGCAAAGAGATTTCATGGTCTTTGACTTACCATTTAAAGGTTCTTCAGGAGTTAGAGGTAAAGTTGAAACAGCCTTTAAAGACGTTGTTTTAGCCCTACCGACTGCTGATATTACTGCAACGATTAATAACGCCTTAACTAACGCATATAATGAATCACTGCGCTTAGTTTCAGACGATTAATGTATAATTAATTCTTAAACTCATATTTACAAAATAAAAGGAGGTCAATATGAAACATTTTAAGAAAATTATTTTTACTCTAGTGTTACTAGTTGCTGGACTTGTAGTCCTTACTGCTTGTACAAAAGTAGACTTAGAAGCAGCTAAAGAAGCACTTGAAATTGGGTATGAAGCGGGTGAAACTTCGTCAACAGTTAAGACGAAAGTTACTCTTCCTACTACCATTGAAGGTTTTAAAGGTGTCACTGTAACGTGGGCCAGTGATAATACAAGCATTATTACAGTTGCTGGTGTTGTCACAAGACCTGATGCTGACACATTAGTTACTTTAACAGCAACGCTGAGTCTTAAAGGTCAAGATTCGGTCACTAAACCGTTTATTGTAACAGTTTTAGCTAAAGAAGTTGCAGTTACTGAAGTTACCTTCACAGTTACGGTTCCTGAAGGAACTGACAAAGTCTTTATTGTTGGTTCCATGAATGAGTGGTCTGTCGATACAGCTGAAGAACTAACAAAAGGTAGTGATGGCAAATTTAGTATCAAATTATCGTTAGCTGCTGCAACTTATGATTATAAATATATTAGTGGCAGAAGCTGGGATGATGTTGAAAAAGATGCAGATGGCGAAGAAATTGAAAATCGTCAAGTTGTTGTTGGTACAACAGCAGT
>CAZRJV010000015.1:0-23135 GCA_964600625.1 uncultured Acholeplasmataceae bacterium | reverse complement strand
TATGAAGGAACGGAGTCAAATGTTGCTTCAGTGAAAATGGCTAATGCCGCCGGATTAAAATTAAGAAAATTATGAGACACAAACCACAAAAACATCGGTTAATACCGTTTGTTTTTGCTTTATTTTTTCTTATTATTGCGTTAGTAGTTCCGACTAACTTTAGTGTTTTAATGCCAGGAAAAATAAGCAAAGTTGAATCAAACATTCAAATTGAAGATGTCGATAATCTTGATAATTTTTACACAACATCGGTCTATTACTTAACAAGAGTTAATGCCGTTACACGGATGATTTTAGAACTAGACCATAGAAACAATGTTTCACCAATGAGCTCTTATGAATCAAGTTTGAGTAATACCGATGATTTTTTAATGGGACAAGTTTCCAAAAAATATTCCTATCACTCCTCATTAATTAATGCTTATCGTGAGGCAAGCAAGATGAACCCCGATGTTACACTAGAATATAAGATTGATAGTTTATTACTATATTATCGACCTAGTAAAATGTCTAGTTTAAAAATTGGTGATGTTGTAACTAAACTAAATGATCAAATCATTACAACAGAAAACTTTCAAGAAGTTATTAACAATTCACGCACACCTTCAGTAAAAATGACGATATTAAGGGACAATCAAGAGATTGATTTTAGCTATACATATGAAAAGGGCGATTATTATTTATCTTTTTATCCCAATATCGAAATTATCTCCAGTACCCCTTCGTTTAGTTTGCCAGGACTTAATTCAACCACCGGTGGACCTAGCGGTGGGTTGATGCAAACCATAAATATATATGTAAGTTTACTAAAACTAAACTTTGGTGATTTGAAAATTGCAGGTACTGGTACGATAAATTTAGAAGGTAGCGTTGGTAAAATTGGTGGTGCTGTCCAGAAAATTCATACTGTTAATAAGGCGGGTGTCGATATATTTATAATCGCATTTGACAATCATTATGAAGTGGTAAACATTGATAAAAACTTCGAATATTTTCCGGTTAAGACTTTTCAAGAAGCAGTGGTTATATTGAATGAATATATTGTTCATTAATTATAAAATAAATAAATAATCAAAAACAAACAAGTTTAATTATACTAAACATTAAGGAGAAAACATATGATAATAGGATTAATTATGATAATATTGCTTGTCGGCGTTGATCAAGGAACTAAACATTTTGCCAAGCATTTATTAATTGATGGTGATGCTGTTACTTGGATTCCGGAAGTATTAACTTTTAAATATATCGAAAACCGCGGTGCCGCTTGGGGTATGTTTGAAGGAAAAACAATCTTCTTTTTTATCATTACTTTAATTGCTTTAGTTGCTTTTGGCTATTTATTTACAAAAAGTAGTTTTAAACGTAAAAAAGTCTATTCAATTGCAGTAGCTTTACTTATTGCTGGGACGCTTGGTAATGCTATTGATCGCTTATTTTTAGGTTATGTAATTGATTTTATTCATATTCCTTTTTTAACATATATTTTAAATGTTGTCAGACTATCAAATTTTTGGTTTAATATTGCCGATTTATGTTTGACGTTAGGAATTGTATTGTTAGCTATTGATATAATTTTCTTAGAGTCTAAAAGAAAGAGTGATCGAGATGTCTCAATCTACGAAAGAATGGAAGATCAAACCGAATGACAAAGTTCAAAGAATTGATCTTTTCTTACAATCTTCAACAAATCAAACGAGAAGTTATTTACAAAAACTAATTAAAGAAGGTTTTGTTTTTGTCAATGGTAACATTGTTAAACCTAATTATATTATTAAAATAAATGACCATATTGTAATTAACGAACCAACTAAAGTCAACCATGCATTAAAACCGGTTAATCTGGATTTGGAGATTGTTTATGAAGATGAATTTTTTGCCGTTATTAATAAACCTAAAAATATAATTGTTCATCCCAGTGACAGCTTTCAAGAAACCACGCTTATTAACGGTTTATTATACCAATTTGAGCAGCTGTCAAACCAAAATGAACCGTATCGACAAGGTATTGTTCATCGACTTGATAAAGATACAACTGGACTTATGATTATTTGCAAAGATGATCTAACTCACGAAAAGTTGAAACGGATGTTTCAAAACCGCAAGATTGAAAAGTTCTATTTGGCAATTGTCTATCATGAATTTAAGGAGTTAAGTGGCCAAATTAATCAAGCAATAATCAGACATCCAAAATGGCGTCAACAAATGACGACATCACCATCTGGAAGAACGGCGATTACTAAATATCAAGTTATTAATCAAAATAATGGTTTTGCATATTTAGAATTAAATTTAATTACTGGCAGAACCCATCAAATTAGAGTTCACTTAAAAGCAATTAATCATCCAATTTTGGGCGATCCAATTTATGGTCCTAAAAAAGTATATAAAAATAACGGTCCTTATCTTCATTCTCATCGTTTAGTTTTTAATCACCCGATTACAAAAAAGAAGCTCGATATTTCTATCGAGCCTCCAATTGAGTTTATGGAAGAGTTAATTATTCGTCAATTAGTCTAGTTACATTTTTATAATTCATTTTAGCAACTTGACGTAATCCAGTAACTCCGTGTTTAATTAAGATTTCTTTTAAAGTTTGATCAACTTTAGGACCAGCGCCCTTTGGTAAACGAACATCTAATTGTTTATTTAAGCGATGCATTTCAACGAAGAACGCATATCTGGCAATAATAGCAGCTGCAGCGACGCTGTAGTGGAAATTCTCAGCTTTTTCATGGAAATTGATATCACGGTAAACGACTTTTTCTTCCTTTAGATAATTAAAATAATTACTTTCGGAACAAAACTTATCAAGAATTACTGGAACCGGACTTTCATATTTCATACTAGTTTTTAAAATCGCTTGATTGTGAAGTAGGGCTTTAATCTTATTTAAATTATAGCCAGGGCGTTTATTTATTTCATTATAGCGATTAGGCTTTAGAATTAATAAAGAATGAGTTAATCGTTTTGCTAGGATTGGTCCAACTCGTAGAATTTCACGGTCTGACATTTTCTTAGAATCACGGATATTTAGATTCTCTAAAAATGTAATATCATCTAATTTAACTAACGCACTACAAACGACAATTGGTCCGAAAACATCGCCAGTTCCGACTTCGTCACTGCCGATTGCTTCATAGTCCTTTAAGCCTAAGCCATCTTTAATTAAAATTATTTCATCTGATACATCAGGCCCTTTTAATAAGACCGTTCCAGTTTTGTAAGCTATGATCTCAACATCACGATGAATAGCACGAAAAAGAGCGTGTTCAATATTGTTGTCAACGATAAAATCTTGATACGCTAAAAGTAATCTATGTAAGTTTTCTTGGTCTAAATTAATGGAGAAATATTTCATTATATACCTACTTTCTCTATAATATATTATACCACATTTTACATATAAAAGTAAGGAGATCCCATGAATTTTGCGACAAAACCCTTAGAGTTGGATAAAATTTTGAAATTAGTTGCCCCATATGCTGTATCACAGCGTATTAAAGCAACTATTTTAGATTTACCAATTATTACTAACCAAGAAATTATTTCAGAGATGCTACTTGAAGTGGATCAAGCTTTAATTTCTCTAATACGAACATCTAATCTTGGTTTAGACCCAAATTATGATATCTTAGAGCAAATCAAACGTCTTGAAATTGGCTCTGTTTTATCAATTAATGAATTATTATTAATTAAAATTTTCTTAAGACAAGAAGTAGCAGTTGTTAACTATTTTAATCATTTAAATAAATTAAAAATAGACACACCCTCACTATTAAAATATTTTCAGGGTATTTTTAGACATCAAGATTTATTAGATTACCTCAATCAAATAATCGATGATGAAGGGCTTATTTATGACAACGCAACAACTAATTTAGCTAGAATTAGGAGATCAATTAATACTAGAATTAATACTATTAATCAAAAATTAGAAAAGTTGTTAGTAAAATATGGTGACTTTTTAACTGAAAGAGTCATCGTAACTCGCAATGATCGATATTGTCTATGTTTTAATGTTTCTTATAAAAATAAAATAAAAGGTGTTATTCATGATATTTCTAGTAGTGGTCAAACGGTTTATATTGAACCAGATGAAACAAGGACTATTATGGCAGAAGTTGAGATTTTACGAGCCGAAGAAAATCAAGAAATTCAAAAGATTTTAGCTAATGTCTCTAATCAATTAGCGATGAATATTGAAACATTAAAAAATAATTTAGAAATTTTTCTTGATCTAGACTTAATCTTTGCGAAAGCTAATTATGGATATGTTATTAACGGTGTTAATCCTCAGTTAAATACTGATGGCTTTATTAACCTTATTCAAGCAAGACATCCGCTAATTGCTGCGGAAAAGATTGTTCCAATTAATTTCAAACTTGATAAAAATGCGCCAACCATGATTATAACTGGTCCGAATACCGGTGGCAAAACAGTTGCTTTAAAAACAGTTGGACTATTAACTTTAATGGCTCAGTCAGGACTGTTAATCCCTGCTAAAGAGGGGTCGAGTGTAGCTATTTTTGAAAACATCTATGCCGATATTGGTGATGAGCAGTCTTTAGAACAATCATTATCGACTTTTTCGTCACATATGACTAAAATTAAAAAAATCATAGATAATGTTACAGCTAGAGATTTAGTAATTATCGATGAAATAGGTAGTGGAACTGATCCGGTAGAAGGAACCTCACTTGCAATTGCGATATTGGACTATTTAAGAGAGAAAAAACCTAATTTATTAGTTACAACCCATTATTCAGAGTTAAAA
The DNA here is from genome assembly GCA_964600625.1 of uncultured Acholeplasmataceae bacterium. Lineage (GTDB taxonomy): Bacteria > Bacillota_I > Bacilli_A > Acholeplasmatales > Acholeplasmataceae > DUQW01. Next base: position 18,358 of record CAZRJV010000015.1, on the reverse strand, counting down.
CTATATGCATTTGAACAAACGGATATTGTAACGGCTAGTGTGGCTTTTGATGAAGAAACATTAGAACCAAAATATTTCTTGCAAATTGGTTTAACCGGTTCCTCAAATGCGATTTTAATTGCTAATCGCTTAGGTATTAGAAAAGAAATTATAAAACATGCTACTCAAATCGTTTCCGGTCGTCAAACTGATGTTGCTAAAATCTTAGAAAAGTTAGCGTTAAAAGAACAAGAATTAGATCGTAGAAATAACGAGTTAGACAATAAACAAGAAAAATTAAACGAACAAATAACTAAATATGATGAATTATTAGATCGTAATGCTCGCGAACAAGCGCGAGTATTAAAAGAGATTACTGAGCAAGAAACGCAAGTTTGGAATCAAAAACAGTTAGAAGTTCAACAAATAATTAAAGATTTAAAAAAACGTCAAGCAATATCAACTAAAGATGAAGCGGAAATCAAAGCCAAAATTCGAAAACCTTCCCAAGAAATAAAACCAATTGTTACGAATTATAACTTTAAAGTAGGCGACAATGTTTTTATTATCACTTATCAACAAACCGGGAAAATTGTCCAAATAAATGGTGATGAATATTTAGTTGATTTAGGACCTTTTACGATAAATTTTAAAAAAGGCGACCTTCAATTAACTGCTGCTAGTGAAAAAACTAAAAAACCTAATAGAAAAAGACATTCCCAAGCTTCTTCAATACCAGCTAAAACTGTCAGTGTAGAACTTGATTTAAGAGGCGTTCGTTATGAAGAAGTAGCACCACTTTTAGATAAAGCAATTGATGATTTATTATTGAGTAATTTAAATTCTTTGCGAATTATTCATGGTTTTGGGACAGGGGCTGTTAAGAATGCCGTTTATGAATATATAAAAAATTCTAAAATCGTTAAATCTCACCGTTACGGCGGTGAAAACGAAGGAATGATGGGAGTAACTATTATTACTCTATAATATGAGGTCTTAATGCTTAAAGGTTGTCAAAAACCTAATCATAATATATAATAATAGTACATAATAGAGGAGGAAAAAGATATGATAAAATATAGTGGACAAGCTCTTGAAGAAATCGTAGGTGTTCAAGGAGTCGTTGTAATTGATTTCTTTGCAACATGGTGCGGACCTTGTCAAATGCTACTTCCAGTATTTGAACAAACTTCACAAGAAATGGAAGATGTTGGCTTTGCAACAGTTGATATTGACCAACACCGTCAGTTTGCTGTTGACCATCGTGTTCAATCAGTTCCAACTTTAGTTGTCTATAAAGATGGCGAAGAAGTTGGTAGACGTGCAGGCTATCAGCCAAAAGCAAAACTAATTGAGTGGATTAATTCATTTAAATAATAAAATAGCACGATTAGTCGTGCTTTTTTATTGTTATAAAGAGCTTTATTAATAAAATAGTGTATAATAATAACGGTGTTTAAAATGAATGGAATTATATTAATTGATAAACCAATAGGTATTTCATCTTATGATGTAATTAGACAATTAAAGAGATATTATCCGGGCCGTAAAATCGGTCATGCTGGAACTCTAGATCCACTCGCGAGTGGACTTTTAATTGTTTTAGTAGGAAGTGCTACTAAATTATCAAACTTTTTAATGGTTGAAGAAAAAGCTTATACTGGTACCATCGTATTTGGTTTTAAGTATGATTCATATGATATTGATGGTAACATTATTGATAATAGAGACCCTATTATTAATAATGAAGATATCAAGCGCGGATTTATACATTTTAATGGGCTAACTTATGATCAAGTTCCACCAATTTATTCCGCTCTCAAAGTCAAAGGAAAAAAAGCCTATGAATTAGCTAGAAGTGGCCAAGAAGTTAAATTAACTAGTAGAAATGTTACAATTTATCAGTTCATTCAAACCAGTCCTTATCAAAATAATGAAGTTGATTTTTACTCCAGAGTTTCTAAAAAAGTATACATTAGAAGTCTAGCTTATGATTTAGGAAACTATTTAAATGAGTTTGCGGCTATTAAATCTTTAAGAAGAGTTATGATTGGACGCTTTGATATTAAGGACGCCAATTCAATAGAAAATCACCGTTTGATGACATTAAAAGAATATTTCAGTCATGAAGACAAATATTCATTTGATGAAAAAACTACTAAGCTTGTTAAAAACGGAGCAACAATTGTAATTCAAGTTGATTTAAAAATAAATCAAATTGTTATTATCGATAACAACAAAGAAATCATCGCCCTATACCAAAGAGTTGATCGTAATAAATTTAAACCGTTAATTATGTTTTGAGGAAATTATGAAAGTTTATAAAGGAAATTATAAAAATATTAAAAACGATATCCCAATGGCTGTTGCGATTGGTAATTTTGATGGTGTCCATTTAGGGCATCAAGCATTAATTAATAAACTGTTTACATTAGATGACGACTTAATGAAAGCTGTTATTACTTTTCATCCGCATACGATGCAACTTTTTACTAAGAATTTGTTTCAAACAATTAGTACGGTAGCAGATAAGGAAGACTTTTTTAGAAATTTAAATTTAGATCAAGCTTATTTCATTGAGTTTGATAATGAATTTTCCAATCTATTAGTACCACAAATGATTGATTTTTTACAAAAAATCAATGTAAAAACAATTATAGTTGGTAGCGATTTTAAGTTTGGACAGAAAGGTGTTGGACGGCCTAATGATCTATCTAAGGATTTTGAGGTCATAGTCGTTGATGATATCATTGACGGCAACCAAAGAATATCATCAACCCTAATCAAAGATTTAATTACGAACGGTGATTTAGAAAATGTAAAACGTTTATTAAACCACTCTTATCAGGTGACTTGTATAGTGATTACTGGTAATCAAATTGGCGGAAGCGTTTTGGGGTTTCCAACGGCTAACTTGGACTATAATAACTTAGTTTTACCTCCAAATGGTGTTTACTACGTCAAAGTTAAGTATAATAATCAAACTTATGATGGAATGGCTAACATTGGTAATAATCCGACTGTTAACTTTTCTAGTACTAAAAGAATGGAAGTACATATTTTAGATTTTGATAAATCAATTTACCGTGAAACGCTAAAAATTGAATTTATAAAATGGTTAAGATCAGAAAAGAAATTTAATTCAAAAGACGAATTAATCAAGCAATTAAAACAAGACCGCAATTTTGTTAAACAACTATCAAAAAATTAATAAATATGCTAAAATATATAAGGGAGTGTGATATTAGATGAAAATGATTATCGCAATTGTATCTAACGATGATGCTAATCGTGTTCAAAAAGCTTTAGTAGAAGAAAAGCTTTTTGCAACAAGACTAGCAACCACTGGTGGTTTCTTAAGATCAAGAAACTCAACTTTCTTAATCGGCGTTAATGACGAAAAAGTTCCACAAGTACTAGAGATAATTGAAACTCATAGTAAAAAAAGAACTAAAATGGTCCCAAATACGATTATTAACGAATTTGGAACTTATAGTGCTTTGCCAATTGAAGTTGAAATTGGTGGTGCGACTGTTTTCGTTTTAAACGTCGACCAATTTGTTAAAATTTAAATTATTTGCATAAATTTAATATTATGCTAAAATAGAAAAGACGTTAACAAGGATTATGGATGCCGCCTAGTCTTTAGTTATACGAGAAAGGAATAGTATTATGGCACTAACAAAAGAACAAAAGACTGCAATTATCAAAGATTTCCAACGTGATGAAAAAGATACTGGTTCAATTGAAGTTCAAGTTGCGATATTAACTCACGAAATTAATGAGTTAAATGCACATCTTCAAATTCATGCTAAAGATTTTCATTCTAAACGTGGACTTTTTATGAAAATTGGACATCGTAGAAGTTTACTTGGCTATCTACGTGATAATGATGTTGTAAGATATCAAGCTCTAATTAAAAAATTAGGATTAAGAAGATAAGAAACTGCTTAAGCAGTTTTTTTCTTTTTAAATTATAATTATATAATAATTAACGTTATTTAAGACATTTTGTTATTATTATGATAATATATAGAAGTGATATAATAATATAGTATGTATAGAAAGTGCATATAAAATGAAGGAGATTTTATATTAATGAAAAAAGTATTTAAAACAACAATTGGCGGACGCGAATTTCGAGTCGAAATTGGTGAAGTTGCCAAACAATCACTAGGATCAGCTTTAGTTTACTACGGTGATACTACCGTTTTATCGGTTGTTAACTCAAAAGAAGATGATCAAGGACGTGATTTTTTCCCGTTGATGGTTATTTATCAAGAAAGACTTTATGCTGGCGGAAAAATACCGGGTGGATTTTTAAGAAGAGAAGGAAGACCAACTGAAAACGAAACACTAACATCTCGTTTAATTGACAGGCCTTTAAGACCATTATTCCCGGAAGGGTTTCACAATGATGTACAAATTGTTAATACTGTTTTATCTAATGATGAAAATGCCACTAGTGAAATGACTTCACTAATTGGATCAAGTTTAGTATTAGCTTTATCAAACTTACCTTTTCAAGGACCTGTTGCTGGCGTAGTTGTCGGTTTAATTAACGGTGAGTTTATCATAAACCCAACACCTGAACAATTAAAAACTAGTGAAATTAATCTAACCGTTGCTGGAACTAAAGACGCTATTAATATGGTGGAAGCTGAAGCTCATGAAGTTTCAGAAGCAGTAATGTTAGATGCTATTTTATTTGGTCATGAGGAAATTAAGAGAATCGTTTCCTTTCAAGAAACAATTGTTGATGAATTAAAACCAGAAAAACTTGTTATTAACAAGAAAAACATCAATCAAGAATTAGTCGATGAAATTAATAAGATGGCTTATGAAAAAATTTCAAAGGCATTAATTACTTTTGAAAAACAAGCACGCGATGAAGCTATCGCTGCCGTTAAAGAAGAAGTCTTTAATAAATTTGAAACTACTAAAGAATTTGATGCTTTAAAAGAAAGCGAGCAAGTAAAATATCATCAATTACTTGACTCAATCTTAGAAAACATTATTGCAGTTGAGTTTAGACGTCTAATTACTAAAGATAAAGTTAGACCTGACGGCCGAAAAGCTGATGAAATTAGACCACTTTCATCAAGAGTTGATGTTTTACCAAGAGCGCATGGTTCAGCATTATTTACACGTGGTCAAACTCAAGCTTTAGGGGTTGTAACGCTAGGAGCGTTAGCTGAAAAACAAATTATTGATGATCTTGGTAATGAAGATTTCAAGCGCTTTATTCTACACTATAACTTCCCGCCATTTTCAGTTGGTGAAACCGGTCGTTATGGTTCACCAGGTCGTCGTGAAATTGGACATGGGGCATTAGCTAGAAAAGCCTTAGAACAAGTCTTACCTAACGAAGATGATTTCCCATATACGATTAGAGTCGTTTCAGAAATCTTAGAATCAAATGGTTCATCATCAATGGCTTCTGTATGTGCTGGAACAATGTCATTAATGGCAGCCGGTGTTCCCCTTAAAAAACCAGTCGCTGGAATTGCAATGGGACTAATTAAAGAAGACGAAGACTACATTATCTTATCAGATATTCAAGGTTTAGAAGACCATTTAGGTGATATGGACTTTAAAGTTACAGGAACTGATGAAGGTATTACGGCCTTACAAATGGATATCAAAATATTAGGAATTAATGAGGAAATCTTAAAAGAAGCACTAGAAGCGGCTAAAGTTGGTCGTCTTCACATTTTAAAACATATGGTTAGTGTTATTCCAACATATCGCGAAGAATTATCAGATCATGCACCAAAAGTTGTGATGATAAGAATTAATCCTGATAAGATCAAAGATGTAATTGGTTCAGGCGGTAAAATTATTACTCAAATTATCGAAGATAATAACAACGTTTCAATTGATATTGAACAAGACGGTCGCGTATATATTATGCATCAAGAACGTCAATGGATTAACTCAACAATACAAAAGATTGAAGACCTAGTTCGTCAAGTTGAAGTAGGCGAAATCTATGAAGGTATTGTTAAAAGAATTGAAGCATACGGAGCATTTGTTGAATTATGGCCAGGAACTGAAGGGTTAGTTCATATTTCAAAAATTGCGAAAGAAAGAATTGATAAAGTCGAATCGGTTTTATCAGTTGGTGATCAAATTTTGGTTAAATGTATCGGAGTCGATGAAAGAGGCCGCATAGATTTATCAAGAAAAGATGCTTTAAAATAATATTTAGACGCCTTACGGCGTCTTTTTTTATAAAAAAAGCTCCTTATGGGAGCTTTTAGATTTATGTATTATTTTCTAAAACAGAAGAACCAATCTTGACATTCGATATCATCTTGTTTTTTATCCATAACTTCACCAGCATGTTTAGTAGTAGCTGGTGCTGGTACAATCATCGGTTCACCGGGTACCCAGTCAGCCGGAGTTGCTACACCTTTTTGATCAGTTGTTTGCAAAGCTTTGATAATTCTTAAGATCTCATCAAAGTTTCGTCCAGTAGATAATGGATAGTATAAAATTGTTCTAATAATCCCTTTCGGATCGATAATGAAAACCGCTCTAACAGCAGAAGTGGTAGATTGGTTGGGTTGTATCATTCCATATAAATTCGAAACTTCCATTGAAATATCAACGATTAGCGGAAATTTAACTTCAGTATTTTTAAAATCACGGAACTCTAAATTCTTTATTGCTCTTAACCATGCAATATGAGAATGCAAAGAATCAACTGATAATCCGACTAATTCGGTATTTAAAGCTTTAAATTCAGGTTCCCTTTGGGCAAATGTAATAAACTCAGTCGTACATACAGGGGTAAAGTCGGCTGGATGTGAAAATAAAACAACCCATTTTCCTTGATAATCTTCTGGAAATGTAATAGGTCCATTTGTGGTAATCGCTTCAAAATGCGGAGCTTTATCGCCAATTAAAGGTAATTTATTAATAGTTTGTTCCATAATATTCCTCCTTTTATTTTTTATGACAACTACGTCACCTTCTACTTTAGTATAACATAATAAAAGCATATTGATAAATAAAGAAGAAATAAGTAATATTTTGGTTAATAAAGAACAGTTGGTTGTTATTTTTTAACATTTTTGATATAATCTTATTGCCAATGGAAGGTGACCGAGCTTAAGTTTACTTAGGTTAGGAAAGTCCATGCTAGTACTAGCTGTGATGCTAGTAGTGCTTGTGCTTGAGGAAACAATAACTCAAGGTACTCGTTTACGAGTAACGGCGGATCTTTAAGCCCTCGTGGTTTAAATCCTGAAAGTGCCACAGAGACGATAATAGCTGTAAGGCTATAGTGAAAAGGGTAAACCCCACAAACTAGCAACCCAAATATTGGTAGGGGCACGTTAACACTCCAATTAGAAGAGATGTTGATGCTTGTTTTACAAGAGATAAATGGTCACACCCGAAAGGGAACAGAACATGGCTTATGCACATTGGTAAAAAAAAGAGCGATTTTACGCTCTTTTTGTTTTATTAATTAAGTTGGAAATTAATTTTTGTGTTTCAACAACTATTACTGGTGTAATAGATAAAGCAACGACAATTAACCATTCAATTAGATTTAGACTAGATAAATCAAATAAGTTTCTAGTAAATCCAAAGGCAATCGTTAGTAATTGTAACGATAAACTAGCGATAAATGCTAATAATAAATATTTGTTGAATTTAGTTTTGAAAATAGATTTTGTTTCTGATTTAGCATTAAGGGCATGGAATAATTGTGAAATTGCTAAGACCATAAAAGTCATCGTTGATGCGTTTAATAATTTATCAGCTTGACTACCTTCATGAATGAAAAAGCCGATTATAAACGCTGAAAATGATAGAAGACCTAGCATGGAACCTTGCCAAGCAATTTTAAAACCTAGGCCATCTGAGAAAAATGATTTTCTACTATCACGTGGTTTTTCATTCATAATATCTTTTTCACGCGGTTCTAATCCAATTGCAATTGCCATTAGCGAGTCTGTTACTAAATTAACCCATAAAATTTGAACTGCTGTTAATGTCGTAACTGCTGTTGAAAAGATTAAAGCACCGAGAATTGTTCCTAAGAAGATCGTAATAATTTCTCCGACATTACAACTTAGTAAGAAGTGGATGGCTTTTTTAATATTAGCATAAATACCTCTACCTTCACCAACGGCACTAACAATAGTCGTGAAGTTATCGTCAGCTAAGACCATATCAGCGGCCCCTTTAGATACTTCAGTGCCAGTAATTCCCATGGCAATTCCTATGCTAGCCGTTTTTAACGCTGGTGCGTCATTAACGCCGTCTCCAGTCATAGCAACGATGTTGCCATGTGTTTTCCAAGCTTCAACAATTCTTACTTTGTTTTCGGGGCTAACTCTAGCGTATACTTTAATATTTGGTAGTTTTTCTAAAAACTCTTCATCACTCATTTTATCAAGTTCAATTCCTGATAAAGCAAAGTCATTAACATCATCAACAATGTTTAGTTCCTTGGCAATTGCCATCGCGGTATTTTTATGGTCTCCGGTAATCATAATAACATCAATACCAGCGCCATATGCAACTTCAATTGCATCTTTAACTTCAGGTCTTGGTGGATCTATCATCCCAACTAATCCAACTAACTCAATATCATTTTCTAAATACTCATGTGTTAGTTTGTCAAGTTCTAAATTGGAATCAATCTTTTTAAATCCGACTGCTAAAACTCTTAAAGCATTATTCGTCATTTCAAGATTAGCTTGTACATAACTTGAGATTTCTTGACTATTATTACTAGATCTTAAAAACATTACATCAGGCGCGCCTTTAATAACGGCATATCTTCCATCTTTGAAATCATGAACAGTAGTCATAAGTTTTCGTTCTGAATCAAATGGAAGTTCACTTACTCGTTGATAATTTTCAAAAATAGTGATTGGATTTTCATTTAATAAGATTGCTAGATCAATAAATGCTACTTCAGTTGGATCTCCAATTTTATGATAAACATCATCTTCAAGATGAACTTTAGTATCATTACATAAAACCCCAAATGTCATTAATTGTTTCAAATTAGAACTAACTTCCTTATTTTCAGTTAAATCTTGAATCTTACCATCACTATAAACATGAGTTACCGTCATAACATTTTGTGTTAAAGTTCCTGTTTTATCACTACATATTACAGAAGTAGAACCTAGCGTTTCAACAGCTGGTAAACTCTTCATAATTGCTTTTTGACGAGCTAGGTTTTGCATACCAAGCGCTAAAACAATTGTGATAATTGCCGGTAGTCCTTCTGGAATAGCTGCCACAGCTAATGCAACCGACGCTAATAAAGAGTTTTTCCAAACTTCTGCAGTAACCGCAGAGCCTTCAAAATAATAATGTTGACCAATATTAATACCAAAGATAACAACAGTAATTATTAATGCGACTATCGCTAAGATTTTACCCAATTGACTAATCGATTTTTGAAGTGGAGTTTGATCATCTTTAGCAACCGAAATCATTTTAGCAATTTTACCAATTTCAGTATCCATTCCAGTTCCTGTAATCACACCAACACCACGACCGTAAGTAGCGACTGTTGACATATAACCAGAGTTAATTCTATCACCTATTGCTACTTCATCACTGTCTAAAGTGATTGCTTTTTTATCAACTGGAACAGCTTCTCCAGTTAAAGCTGATTCATCAACTTTTAAATTAACACTCTCGATAATTCTTAAATCAGCCGGCATATAGTCGCCAGCTTCAACTAAAACAATATCGCCAACAACTAAATCAGCTACATCAATAACCATTTCAATGCCGTCTCGTCTTACTTTAGCGTGTGGTGAAGCCATCTTTTGAATAGCTGCCAAAGCTTTTTCAGCTTTTGCTTCTTGAACTAGTCCTAAAATTGCATTTATTAATACAATGGCAATAATTAATATTCCTTCAGCCCAGTCTTGAGTTATAAAACTAAATACTGAAGCTAGTAATAAAATTGCGATCATAAAGTCTTTTAACTGGTCAAAAAAGCGTAAAATAAGTGAACGTTTTTGTGTTTTTTCTAATTCATTAGTACCATATTTTTCAATTCGTACATTTACTTCCGATTGAGTTAGACCAGTTTCTAAATTGGTTTCTAATGTTGTAATTAAATCTTCTTTTGTCATCTGATGAAATTTCATATGTATATTTCCTCCTATAAAAATAAAATAAAGACCTCAAGAAAAAATTCTTGAGGTCTTGTTACAAGCGAACTTGAAATTAACCGGGCGATTAAGCCGTATTGACGATTAATTTAGGACTAACTACTCCCCTCGGTTAAGATTTTATCATAATTAATAAAAATTAACAATTAAGTTATATTAAAAAATATAAACAAATAACCCGTTAGTGCCTATAAAACCTTAAAACACTTGACAAAGCACTTGAAAAATCATATATTATTGTATATATTATATATTTTAAAATAAGGAGAGATGTATTAAATGGAAGATTCAAACCCTCGAAGTAGTAGCGACCCTATACCTTTGTTTAGGAGGTATTTTTTATGAGTTGGCTACTTGCTTTAATTATTGTTGTCTTATTAATAATTCTAAATGCGATAATTAGTATGACAGAAACAGCTTTTATTGCCTCGAGCCCCGCCAAAATTGATGAGATGGCTCAAGATGGTAATAAAAAAGCGAAAGCAGTTCAAAAGTTGTTATCAAATCCGAATTCGTTTTTATCAACAATTCAAGTGGCAATAACTCTAATGGCTTTTGTAAACGGTGCGATTGGTAGTAGCGCATTTACAGTGCCAATCTTAAATGGCTTATTTAATTTAACACCTGACCAGGCTAATTATTCTTTATTTGCTGCAATAGTAACAGTGTTCATTACTTTACTTATTGCATATTGGCAAATTGTAATCGGTGAATTAGTTCCCAAAAGAGTAGGAATGAAATGGCCAGAAAAAGTATCAATAATCTTTGTTAGAATTATTCAAGTTGTTTATGTTGCTATGTATCCTTTTGTTTGGTTTTTAACAATTTCAACGACATTTTTTTCCAAAATTGCCGGTATTAAACCTGGTGATGAAGTGAAAAATGTTACCGAAGAAGAAATAAGATTATTAGTTGCTGCCGGAACTGAGAAGGGTGGTATTGATGAAGAAGAAGGCGAAATGATCGATAATATCTTTGAATTCGATGATACCTTAGTTTCTGAAATTATGACCCACCGAACTGAAGTTTCAGCCATTCCGATGACTGCGACTAAAGAATCAGTACTTAATTTGATTATAAATGATAAGTATACTAGATATCCTGTTTATGAAGGTTCAATTGATACTATCGTTGGAATTATTCACGTCAAAGACATACTTAGAAATATCGTTCAAAATAAACCTTTTAGTATTAAAAACTTAATAAGAACCCCTTATTTTGTTCCTGAATCTAAAAAGATTAATGATATGTTTAAAGAAATGCAACGTGATAAAATCCATTTTGCAGTTGTTATTGATGAATATGGCGGCACAGCCGGGATTGTAACAATTGAGGATGTTATTGAAGAAATTGTTGGTGATATTGATGATGAGTACGATGATTTTGAAAAAGAAATTCAAGAATTATCAGCTGATCAATATGAAATTGATGGATTATCAGATATTGCCGATGTTGAAGACGTTTTAGAAGCTGATCTACCGACTCATGACTATGATACATTATCAGGGTTTATGATAGGAATTTTAGAACGATTACCACAAGAAGATGAAAAAGTTTCAATTGTCTATAATGACTATAAATTTGAGTCTATAGAAATTCAAGATAAGGTCATTACTAAGGTATTAGTAACTAGACTTCATCAAGAAGAAGAGGAAGATTAAAAGCAGCCACAGGCTGCTTTTTTTTATTTAAGTGATAAAAAAAGGACTATCTTTCGATAGTCCTAAAATTAATTACTATTTTACTGCTTTTAATAATGCATCGATTAATGCTGAATAATGGCTAGTAGTAACAGTTACTCCAGCTAATGCATCAACTGCAGCTGCATTTTTATAACCGTTGGCTAAAACATCATCAGTAATAATCTTGACTTGTTCAAACCATTCTAACTTTTCATTTTCAGTTAACCAAGTTTTGTAAGCTTCTAAATTAGCTTCAGTGATTGGGCCAAGTCCAGCTTCCGGGAAATGCATACCGTAGAAATAACCTAATTCTTGTTTTGATTTTTCATTCCAAGTAAATGCTTGGTCAGCGGCAAAACTTGATTGAAGTGTATCAATAACTAATGTTTTTAATTTACCACCTTCATAAGTTCCTTCTGCCCAATAAATATCAGGTTTTCCTTGAGTGTCGCCTAGTTCATAAACAACAACTTTTCCAGCTTTAGCGTTTTCAACTGCTTTTTTAGCAAGCGCAATATAACCGCCATCCTTAACAGTAACACCGGCAACATTGTCAACAACTCCTTTATCAGTCGTTACTGAATCAACGCCGTCTGCTAACCATTTAGCTTCAATTAGATTTGCTTGTTCAAACCATTCTAACTTTTCATTTTCAGTTAACCAAGTTTTGTAAGCTTCTAAATTAGCTTCAGTGATTGGGCCAAGTCCAGCTTGCGGGAAATGCATACCGTAGAAATAACCTAATTCTTTTTTTGATTTTTCATTCCATTTGACAGCTGTAAATTCTTCACCATCTTTAACAGCAACACCTTGTGTGCTATCAATATAGAATTTAGTGATTTTACCTTTTTCAATTGTTACTGTTACTGAAGTAATTTGTGGTGCATCATTATGAATTGTTTGTTCAAATGCTGTAAACTCACCATCTACCTTAAATTCTGTTTTTGTACAAGCGCCTAATGTTAATGCAGCAACTAGAACAAAAATCATTGCAAAAAACTTTTTCATATTTTTTCCTCCTTATTAGTTTAACAATGTGAATAGTTTTTCATACTAACAATATTATATGCTAAAATATTACGAAAATCAATTTATATTGTAAAAAAAATAGTGGTAATCGCTTTCAAAAAATAGTCATTTAATTATTATATAGATATAATAAGAGTTTTCAATAGATATCAGTTAAAAAATTTGCTAAAATGTTATTGAAAGAGGTTTACATAATATTGGATATGGAATTTAAAAACTTAAAAGAACGACAAAAAAGAATAAGAAACTTTTCAATAATTGCCCACATTGATCACGGTAAATCGACATTAGCTGATCGCTTATTAGAATTTACCAATTCAATTGAAGAACGAGATATGAAAAATCAAATCCTTGATTCAATGGACTTAGAACGAGAACGGGGCATCACTATTAAATTAAATGCCGTGGAAGCCGTTTATAAAGCAGATGATGGAAATGAATATATTTTGCATTTAATTGACACCCCAGGACATGTTGACTTTACTTATGAAGTTTCGAGATCATTAGCAGCTTGTGAAGGAGCTGTTTTAGTAGTAGATGCTGTCCAAGGGATACAAGCTCAAACACTAGCTAATGTTTATTTAGCGTTAGACAATGATTTAGAAATTATTCCAGTTATTAATAAAATAGATTTACCTAGTGCCGATCCAGAACGAGTTAAAGAAGAAATTGAAACTATCATCGGTATCGGTACTGATGATGTTGTATTAGCAAGTGCTAAAGACGGCATTGGTATTAAAGATATCCTAGAACAAGTTGTTAAAAATGTTCCCGCCCCGGAAGGCGATCCAGAAGCACCGCTTCAAGCATTGGTTTTTGACTCTTTTTATGATCCTTATCGTGGAGTAATACCTTTAGTAAGAGTGAAAAACGGGACGATTAAAAAAGGCGATAAAATTAAACTGATGGCCGCAAATGACCCTTATGAAGTCGTTGAAGTAGGAGTTTATTCTCCTCAAATGACGAAACAAGATATCCTTGGACCGGGATCAGTTGGCTATATTGTTGCAACAATTAAAGATATTTCAAATGTCAAAGTGGGAGACACTATCACCCACGTTATAAAACCCGCTAGCGAACCATTACCAGGTTATCGTAATTTAAATCCGGTTGTGTTTTGTGGATTGTACCCAGTTGATAACGATGACTATATTGATTTAAAAGAAGCGTTAGAAAAACTTAAGTTAAATGATTCATCATTAATTTATGAACCTGAGACATCGCAAGCGCTAGGCTTTGGTTTTAGAACAGGTTTTTTAGGTTTATTACACATGGAGATAATCCAAGAAAGAATTAGACGAGAATTTAATGTTGAATTAATCGCAACAGCACCTTCAGTTATATATCATGTCTATTTGACAGATGGTTCAATGATTAAGGTCGATAATCCCTCATCTTTACCAGAACCACAGTCAATTGACCGCATCGAAGAGCCAGTTGTTAAAGCAACCATTATGACACCAGAGCAATATATCGGCCCAATTATGGAAATTTGTCAAAGTAAACGTGGTAAATTTATCACGATGGCCTATATTGACAAAAGTCGGGTTTCAATTATTTATGAACTACCTTTATCAGAAATAGTTTATGACTTTTTTGATAAGTTAAAGAGTGCAACCAAAGGCTATGCATCATTTGATTATGAGTTAGATGGTTATCAATCAGCTAAACTACAAAAAATGAATATATTACTTAATTCTGAAATAATTGACGCTCTTGCAGTTATTGTACATCGTGATTTTGCTTATCGCCGTGGTAAACAAATTACTGAAAAAATGGCCGAACTAATTCCAAGACAAATGTTTGAAATTCCTGTTCAAGCCTCGCTTGGTTCTAAGATCATTGCCAGATCAACGATTAAAGCTTTAAGAAAAGACGTTTTAGCCAAATGTTATGGAGGCGACGTTTCAAGAAAAAGAAAGCTCTTAGAAAAGCAAAAAGAAGGTAAGAAGAAGATGAAATCAATTGGGAAAGTAGATGTTCCACAAGAAGCATTTCTAGCTATTCTTTCTCACGGTGATGACTAGTGTTAGGTCTATATATCCATATTCCTTTTTGTAAACATTTATGTCACTATTGTGATTTCGTTAAAACGATTCCAAGAGATCAAAAAGTAATAGATAAATATCTCGATAAGTTAATTGAAGAAATCAATTCTTATCGTCAATATTTTTCAAAAATTGAAACCATTTTTATCGGTGGTGGAACCCCAAATGTTTTAAATAATGATAATCTAAACCGATTATTATTGGCTTTAAAGGATATAACGCCTACAGAATTCACGATTGAAATTAATCCCGAATTATATACACATGAACAAGGAACTATCTTTTTAAAACATGGTATTAACCGCGTGAGTTTAGGTGTTCAAACTTTCAATGAGGAAACACTTAAATTTTTAAACCGCCAACACACTAATCAAGATGTTTTTGAAGCAGTTGAAAGTTTAAAAACTTTAGGTATTAATAATATTAGTTTGGATTTGATTTTTGCAATTCCAAATACAACAATTAAAGATATTCAATATGATATTGATCAAGCATTAAGTTTAGATGTTAAACATATTTCTTATTACTCATTAATTTTAGAAGAAAACACATATTTTCACTACCTTTATAATCGTGGTCAATATCACGAAGTTTCTCAAGACTTAAGTCGTGAAATGTATGAATTAATAATTTCAAAACTAACCGAAAAAGGTTATGACCATTATGAAATATCTAATTTTACAAAACCAAACTTTCAATCACTACATAACAAAATTTATTGGTTATTTGATGATTATATTGGTGTCGGGTTAGGAGCTCATGGTAAAATGGAGAAAACAAGGTATTACAATCACAAATCATATCATAAATATTTAGATAAACCATTAGACCAAACTTATGATTTAACGATAAGTGATCAAATTACTGAACACCTAATTATGGGTTTAAGACTAAAAAATGGAATTAACGTTCATGAAATTGAGAGTAAATATTCATTTAAATTATATGATAAATTTCCAAAAATAAAGGAGATGATTGATTTGAATTTATTAACCGAAAAAAATGGTTACTTAATGCTAACCAAAAACGGGATATTTCTAGGTAATCAAGTCTTTCAAATCTTTGTATGAAGTATACTATTAAAACCTTTGAGTATTATTTAAAGATTGAACGAGGACTTAGTGATAATACCATTAAGTCGTATATGAAGGACCTAGAACAATATACGACCCATTTAGAAAAGTTTTATAATGTGACAGGACCAGAACAAATTTTAAAAAGACACATAGAAAACTTTTTAAAATATTTACACCGAAAAGAATTGTCACCAAAAACAATTGCTAGAAAAATAAGCGCAATTAAAAGTTTTCATCATTTTCTTGTTTTAGAAAAAATAATGACTGAAGACATCGCAAGTGATTTTGAGACTCCAAAGATTCCAAAACACCTTCCATCCGTTTTATCAGTCGAAGAAGTCATAAAAATATTGGAGGCTTCAGACGTTGATACACCGCTTGGTTATCGAAATAAAGCGTTACTCGAACTCATTTATGGCTCAGGCTTACGCGTTTCGGAACTGCTAAAAATTGAGATGGTCGATGTTCATATCGCTGAACGATACGTTTTGGTACATGGAAAAGGTAGTAAAGAACGGTTGGTTCCAATTTCTGATATGGCGGTGATCGCCTTAAGAAATTACATTGTTAAAGGTCGTCCACAATTATTAAAGTCTAATCTTTCATATTTGTTTATTAATAATGAAGGAGGACAATTATCACGACAAGGATTTTATAAAGTCTTGCAAGGTCTAGCTATCGATGCTGGAATCGATACTCATGTATCACCTCATACTTTAAGACATTCCTTTGCGACTCATCTATTAGAAAATGGAATTGATTTAAGAAGTTTACAAACTTTATTAGGACATGAGGATATATCAACAACCCAAATATATACTCATATAAGTAAAACTAGAGCACGCGAAGTCTACAAAGACACGCATCCAAGAGCCAAGGAGGTAAAAAATTATGAGTGATTGGCTAAAAAACATTCCACCTGAATACTATATTATTATAATAGGCGGGGCATTATTACTAGTATTAGTTATTATAATACTTGCCAAAATCTTTAAAATTGAAGTTGAAGTAGCCGGTAGGGCGTTAAAGATGACTGAAGAAATTGTCAACATCGATAACGATATATGTAGCATTATTAAAGTGGTTAATAAATCTTACATTGATAATGAAATTAGAGAAATTGGTATTCTCTATCAAAAGCAAAAATACATTATCAAAGAGGAAGATGTAAGAATTAATGCTAGAGATAAACACGAGGTTTTAATTACTCATGATGATATTATCAAACTATTGGCAATTGATGATTATAAGATTAAGAAACTTAAATTTTACTATGAAAACAACATTGGCACGATTATTAAAGCTAAAGGTAGAACAACTAAAAGAGAAATTAAAAAGAAACTTAATGAAGCAAAAATAGCATTCATTGAACAACAAAGAAAAGAAAAAGCAGCTAATAAAGAAGCCGATAGAAAAGAACGATTTGAAACTGGTAACCTAACGGCCAGTGATAGATTTAAAACATTTTTTGCCAATCTATTCAGACCATTAAAACGCGCTATTAATAAACGTCGAGTTAATAAAAATCGTAAAGTGGCCGATAAAAAAGCTGAGCAAGAAGTTGAGGAAGAACGAGAATACTTAATCCTTCAACAAAAACTTATTTACGAACAACAATTAAGAGATAATAGAAAAGACGAATTAAGAAAAGAATATAAAATTGATGAATTAAAAGCTAACTTGGAAGAAATGCAAAAAGATGAATCTGAACAATCTGAATTTGTACCAGTAGAAGAAATCATTGGTACTGAACCAACCAAAAAAGAAAAGAAAGAAAAAAAGAAGATGAAAAAAGCTGAATCAAATGAAAACACTGATTTAGATTTTATTGAACAAGATGAAGAAATGGTTGATGAATCTTCTGATGCAGAAAAAAAAGATAATGATCTAGAAGATATTTTAGATGAGTAAAATAGATTCTAAAAGTTAGAAATCATAACTAAATAAACTAACATACTTTAAAAGCATGCTCATATTTTATAGCATGCTTTTTTTATTTGAAAAAATGTAAGTTTAGCAAAAGTAAACTTTTGCTAAATAATCATAGATTTGAAAAAATAGTAAAAAAGAAGAAAATTACAAAAATAATACATAGATTGAATTTTTATGCAAAATAGTTTTAATAATAGACGCGCTACAAGAGATCGAATTGATGAATACTTAATATTGTATCAAGTCAATTAAAACCGATAAAACACGATTAAGTTTATTGGGCCAAAAAAAACAGGTGTTTTAAACACAATTAGACCATTACAACAATAAGAAGGGCAAAATTAGTCGATAAAAGTTTTCCACACATTTCACAACCAAACCATTGTCGGCTTAATAATCGCCTCGTTAATAGGTTTACATAATATATATTATAGGAACAAATAGAAAGTTTG
>CAZRJV010000014.1:2606-23305 GCA_964600625.1 uncultured Acholeplasmataceae bacterium | reverse complement strand
TAATAAAAACGAAAGTTAATTCTCAATTTATCTAATGGTAAAATCAATTCAATAAGTAGCGTTTATGAAGTCATCATTGAGTAAATGATATACCTATGAGAGTAAATTTTATACTTTATTGGGTAAACGTGAGTAAAAAGAAAAACCACCCAAAATGGATGGTTTGGAGTTAAGACAGAGAACACATTCGATAGGTAAATTTGCGCTTTACAAATTCACGAGCATTAGCAATCGCTAGTGCTTTTTCTTTTACTACAAATGAATCAATCAATAAATCATTTTCATAAAATTGAACTTGATATAAAGTTTCATTTCATCTGCCATAAGTGGTGCCACTTTCGATAAATGCTCTTTTTGATATGTGCCTGTTGTGATAGTTTTTCATAAGTTTTAAGTCTGGGTAAAATTCAGTCATTATTAGTTTCTCCTTGGCTTGTTTGTATTTAATCTTAATAACTTTAATTATGCAAGTCTTTAATAATCTTTAATTGGTAAGAATTAGAACTGATCAGAAATGATTGGTTCTTTTATTTTTGTATGCTCTGAGCCAACCCATGAAAAAAGATATAAGCGGTAAAATCCATGTGAGCTGGTAATGAACCTACTGCATAAGCAGTGCGAGAAATAGTCGTAGTTCCTCTATGGTCTTTAGAAACGAGGACTGATGATTAGAAAGGATAATTATCAAAAATGGAAAAATGATGGTTCATTAAACTCAAAACTGCCTATTTCAGAAATGATACCTGCAGTTGCTACAGTGTATGAATGCTTAAATCGGAAAATCATATACCTAGATAGGAAACTCATATACTTTATTGGGTAAACGAATACATGAATATTCATCTCAAAAACTGCCTAACAAAGCCATCAATATTAGGGGTGTAGTAAAAAAATCAAGGGTGTAGTAAATTTTGCTAGGGGTGTAGTAAAATTTATTAGGGGTGCGCTGGTGTATCAAAATAGGTCACCTAACACACTTGAAAAACAACGCCTTAACAAAGCCAATAATCATTTATCGAAATTACCGAGTTCTTAAAAAGTGATTAAAACATAATAATAACACCGAGATATTTACATCTCGGTGTTTTCTTTATTTGTTTTGAATAGTTAGTTCTTAAAATTGTTAATATATTAATAAATAAAAAGGGCAAGTAAATTTTGCTTGCCATAATAAGGCGTTTTTTACAAATTACCCTTCGGAATACATAATGCGATTATTATTAATAACAGAATATATTTTTACCCATTAACGAAACAAAATACTCAAAAAGTGGTATAATAAATTTAATAAAGAGATATATTTTAATAACAATATTATATCTTTATTTGATATCAGTATTTTAGATAAGGTGGTTTAATGAAGTTTCGTAAAATTAATGATTTGTCAAAAACTACTATTAGTATCGCATATATTACATTAGCTGCTCTTATTTTATTTGTTTCTGGTTTTGTAATTTATGCACTTACAAATGATACTAATGAGCCAATGAAGCCAATGTTTTTGGTTTCTAGTATTTTTCTTTCGGTAATTTTGTTATCATTATTAATTATTTATTTTGTTTACTATATCTTTTTGACAATGCAAACTTCGAAGATCATTGAGAATAAAACTTTATTTCTCATATTATTAATTGGCTTAGTGTTGCCATTTATTAACATAGTATCCATTTATGTTGTAAAAAAATACACGTCTGACAAAATTGAAGAAGAAAATCTTATTATTATTAAAAAGAGAAGAAAAGAAAATTCATAAAGGGGAGAGAAAAAATGAACTTGGAAAAAGCTTTAAAAAACACTAATCGAGCAATTTTATTTTGGATTATTAATATGGCAGGAACATTTATTATAACTATTATTATGTTTGTTACTATTCTACCTATCATTTTAGATCCAAATTTTGATCCTGATACATTCAAATTTGGTTATATTATTCCATTTGGTTTAGCATTACTAGCATTTTCTGTAATAGGTATAGTTTATTTGGTATATTATATTTTAACAATGGTTGATGCTTCGAAGGATCAAGAAGATAAAACTAATTTTATCTTATTAATCGTTGGACTGTTTGTCGGAATTGTTGGAATAATTGGTTTATTTCTATTTAGATCTAGACTTCAAACACTGATAAATCAGCAAAATCCAGTAAGCTACTCACAAGAACAAGATTATTACAGAGAATAGTAAAAAGGATTTGTCATGGATTTAACTAAAGCTCTTAAAAATGCAAATAACGCAATTTTATTTTTCATTTTGAACATATGCATTACTTTTATATTCACTATCATTTATATTATTTTAATTGCATTATTAGTTGGAATTAATCAACCAGGAGTAGAAATGCCATATTTTACTATATTCATGGTTGGTGTGATTTTATTTGCTTGTTCACTAATTGCAATTAACGTTGTTTTTATCATTTATTATATCCTAGTTTTAATTGATGCTAGTAAAGACAAGGATGATCAAACTAATTTTATTTTATTAATTGTCGGAATATTTTTTAATATACTAGGAGTAATAGCAATATTTTTACACCGCTCTCGAGTGAAAGATTTGATTGCTAAATATGATAATTCACAATATCAATACTATTAAATCTACAACGTTTTTAAATAAGATAAAGAACGACACAAGGAGTGTCGTTTTTTTAATAAAAATTGATTTAAAGTTGTTTATATAGTTATGGTTTAAAGAAAAAGGCGTATTAATGCCAAAAATTACTACATTTTGCGACATTTCCGTTAACTTCAATTATAAATATATTTTAAATAGTTTCACAGTAACAAATATGTTAAAATGAAGAAGAACAATAAATGAAAGAGGTTTATAAATTATGCAATTTAAAAGAAAACCTAGAACTCATGGAAAATTTTTTCGTTTCATTTTAAAAACTGTCCGTTTTTTTAAAAGAAAGCATATAATTATAAACGAAAATGATTCCTTTGAAAACCAGGCTATATTTATTTCCAATCATAGTGGAATTTCAGGACCAATGAACTTGCTGCTTTATTTTCCAACCTATTTTGTTCCTTGGGGAGCTCATCCAATGGTCGGAAAATATCGTGAACGTTATCGTTATATGTATTATGTTTTTTATCAAAAAAAATTAAAGTATAGAAAGTTTAAGTCTTTTATACTAGCTTCGTTTCTATCAATCTTTTCGAAGATGGTCTATAAAGGAATGAGGTTAATACCTACTTATGAAGATATAAGATTGCATCATACTTTTAGACTCTCTATGCAGCATTTGGATTTTGGAGAACCAATTTTAATATTCCCGGAAGATTCAAATGACGGATACTTGGATGTATTGGACCGATATAATCCAGGATTTGTTGCTCTATCAGAATTTTATTATAAGAGAAGACAAATTGATTTACCAATTTATCCAATTTACTTTCACAAAAAAGGCAAAGCCATCAAAATTGGAAAACCTTATTATATTCAAGAGTTGTTAGCTGAAGGGAGAAGTCGCGAAGAAATTTTAATTTTCTTTAGAGATTTAACTAATGAAATGGGTCAACAATTGCAAAAAATGGCCGATGAAAAATAAATTTAGAAAAAACCTTATAAGAGTGTCTGAGGACACTCTTTTTGTTTTTTAAAATTATATAATTAAATATCTTGACATATTTGCTAAATTAAATATAATTATATTGTCTAGTTTATTAAAACCTAACTTTTTGTTTAGTTTTACTAAACTTATATTTTTAATATATATATTTGTTTATTGATAAATAAACAGTCAGGAGGAAAGTATGAAACCATTAATTGAATTAAAAGATGTTACAAAAGAATTTTCAGGTCAAGTAGTTTTAAGAGGAATTGATCTTGAAATCCATTCAAATGAATTTGTTACTCTTTTAGGACCATCAGGGTGTGGAAAAACAACTACTTTAAGAATAATTGGCGGCTTTGTTGATCCAAGCGCCGGTGAAGTTTTATTTAACGGTATTGATGTTAAGGAAATACCGGCTCATAAACGTCCAACTAATACAGTTTTCCAACGTTATGCATTATTTCCTCACTTAGATGTATTTGAGAATGTTGCTTTTGGTTTACGTGTTAAAACAGATGAGTTTAAGGAACAATCAGAAATAAGCAGGATTTTGGATGAACATAAGGAAGAAATTAAGAAAGTTAGTGATCCATCTAAAAAAAGACAAATGCGTCGTGATGTCTCAAGAAGAGCGCAACTAGTTAAAGATCCGAATTATGAATTAAGACTTCAAATTGAAGAGTTGAAAGAAAAGATTAAGACTTTAAAAAATAGTGAAGACTATCTAAATTCAAAAAAAGAAAACAAAATTAAATCATTAGATTTGGAAGAAAAAATTGAAGATTTAAAAACTGAATTATCGACAATTAGTCCACGTCATGAAGGATATCGTGAAACTAAAAAACAATATCAAATGCAAATAAAAGATTTGAGAGAACAAATAAAAAACTTAGATTTAGTTTATTATTACCAACAAGAAATAAAATCTTTAAAATCGCAATTTGAAAATCGAAAAATTAGAGAAAAGAACTTAGAACTAAAAGTTTTTAAATACTTAAAACTTGTTGGATTACAAGGTTATGAATATCGTTCAGTTGATAAATTGTCAGGTGGTCAGCAACAAAGAGTTGCGATTGCTAGGGCGTTAATTAATGAGCCAAAGGTTTTACTATTAGATGAACCACTAGCGGCTCTTGACTTAAAATTACGTCAAGAAATGCAATATGAATTGAAAGAGTTACAACGTAATGCAGGTATTACATTTATTTATGTAACACACGATCAAGAAGAAGCTTTAACAATGTCAGATAAGATTGTTGTTATGAATCAAGGTGAAATTCAACAAATAGGTACACCTGAAGATATTTATAACGAACCGATTAACCGTTTTGTTGCATCTTTTATTGGCGAATCAAATATTGTAGAAGCAATAATGTTAGATGACTTAAAAGTTGAGTTTGATGGTGTAGTCCACGAATGTGTTGATAAAGGGTTTAGTAAGAATGAAGAAGTAGAAATTGTAATTAGACCTGAAGATATTGATATTGTTGAAAAAGGTGCTGGCAAATTTGATGGTATTGTTGACAGTGTTGCATTTAAAGGAGTCCATTATGAAATCGATGTTTTAACTAAATATCGTGCCTATACAGTTCATACAACTGATTATCATCCAGAAGGAAAAGAAGTAGGTATTACTTTTGATCCCGATGAAATTCATGTAATGGAGATATGGTAATGGAAGAAGTAAAAGTTATCAAAACTAAAAAAAGATTAAAACCGTTAAATGCAATTTTAATTTCACCATACTATTTAATTTTATTCTCACTTATCTTAATTCCAATTTTAATTATGGTAATTTATTCGTTTACAAAAGGTGATTCACGTAACTTGTTTCAAGTGTCTTTGACACTTGAAAATTATATTAATTTTTTTGTTACACGGGAATTTCAAGTTGCGATGACCAGGTCGATTTGGTTAGCTTTATTAACAACTGTCTCAACTTTGTTAATTGGATATCCGTTAGCATATTTTATCACTCAAACTAAACCAAGGACACAAATGTTATTAATATTATTGATATCAGCACCAATGTGGATTAATTTAGTTATTAGAACTGTTGCATTAAGGCAAGTGATTGATTTAATAATGCCCGGTATTATTGGTAGTAATCTTGCAATGGTTATTGGCTTGGTTCACGTGTTTTTGCCTTTTATGGTTTTACCAATATATACTGTATTATTAAAAATTGATCCCGCTTTAATTGAAGCAGCAACTGACTTAGGTGCCAATCGTTTTATATCATTCTTAAAAGTAACATTGCCACTATCTTTATCAGGGGTGATGTCAGGAATTTTGATGGTATTTTTACCAGCGGCAACGACTTTAGTAATACCTAAATATTTAGGTAATAATGTTTTCCTAATTGGCAATTTAATCGAAAGAGTTTCTATTTTAAGTGGAAATATTGGGTACGGAGCTGCAATTGCAATTATTTTATCAGTAATTATGATGATAATGATCTTGATTGTTAAAAGATTTGATAAATTTAAGGGAGCCGAAGATGAATAACCGAATTTTAAAAAGTTCATTTATAACCCTAGTGTTAGGTCTCATTTATTTGCCAATCGCTTCAATGATTTTGTTTTCATTTAACTCAAATCAATCATTTAGAAGATTTGGTGGATTTAGTTTTCGTTGGTATATAGAATTATTTCAACATGAAGAAATGATGAGAGCGGTTTTAGTTACTATTATTGTTGCTATTGTTTCAACGATAATTTCAACAATTATTGGAACATTGGCTGCAATCGCATTATCAAAACAAAAGAAAGTCTTAAAAAACCTAACTTTAACAGCGACAAACATTCCAATTTTAAACCCGGAAATTATTACGGCGATCTCGTTATTTGTTTTATTTGGTATTTTTCATCTGCCGTCAGGATATTTAACAATGATTTTAGCGCATATCGCATTTTCAACGCCTTATGTTATTATTACTGTATATCCAAAAGTAAGAAGTCTAGATCCTAATTTAGCTGATGCAGCAGCTGATTTAGGAGCAACACCTTTTCAAACATTAACCAGAGTTATTTTTCCGCAATTAAAAGTAGCGATAATTGCTGGGGCTGCTATTGCTTTTACAATGTCTTTTGATGACTTTGTAATTTCATATTTTGTGACAATCGGTTCTGGGGTATCTAACATTTCAACTTATCTATATACACTAAAACGTGGTATGGATCCAAAAGTTAATGCTCTGTCGACTTTAATTGTCTTAGTTATAGGTTTAAAGATTACGTATGATTATTTTATTGGGGGACCCCGTAAAATGAGGAAGGAGAAATTAAGAGGATGAGAAAAACTATTGTTTTTATATTAGCACTTTTATTAATTCCAAGCTTAATTGCTTGTGATGACAGACCGGTCTTAAGAATTTTAGCACCAGGTGAATATATGTCAAAAGAAGTAAGAGATTCATTTACTCAAGAGTATGGCATCAGAGTTAGAATTGATGAGTTTGATTCTAACGAGGCTGCCTTAACATTTATTAAGAGTAATCGCGTTTATGATTTAATACTACCTAGCGATTACGCATTAGAACAACTTATTACAGAAGACCAAGGTTATATTAAAGAAATAGATTGGCAAAAGATTACTACTTTTGATAAAGAAAGTGATCTTGCCGATGGTTTAGATGATATTTTAAACAAGTTAAAGGAAGATTCAGATTTAGACTTATTAAAATATGGTGTCCCATATTTTTGGGGCTCAATTGGTATTTTATATAATGCTGATGTTGTTAGTGAAGCTGATTTAACTGGTTGGGACCTTTTACAAAAAGGCGATGACTATAAAGTAGCTTTTTATGATTCATCAAGAGATGCTTTAATGACTGGGCTAGTATCACTAGGTTATAGTATGAATTCTAATGTTGAATCAGAGATTAGAGAAGCAGAAGCTTGGATTAGAGTAGCTACTGATAAAAATGTTGGATATTTAACTGATGATATATTTGATTATATGCCAGATGGAACTTATGATTTAGCCATGGCGTATACCGGTGATGCAGCTGAAATTATTAACCGCACAGTTGTCGAAAAAGAAGATATTAATCTAGATTTCTTTATTCCCGAACAAGGTAGTAATATTTGGGCCGATTTCTTAGTAATTCATTCCAAAGGGAATGAAGAATATGCTTATCAGTTTTTAAATCATATCTTAAGTTTTGAAGGAGCTACCCAAAATACATCAGATGTATTTTATATTTCACCAAGAGAAGATGTTAGATTATTACAAATTGAAAATGCATTAACTGATAATATTAAAGAACTATATCAAGTAGTGTTTAGAGAAAATGATGAAATATTTAGATTTGATCCAAAGTCTAAACAATTAATTGATGATGCTTGGAACCGAATAGGTACTGCTAGGTAAAAAAATAGCTAACACGAATTTGTGTTAGCTTTTTTTTGATTAATACTAAATTTCATTTCGCATGACTTATAAAAAAGATAGCTAGTGACAATACGCCACTAGCTATCTTTAATTAAATATTGTTTTGGATTTTATAATTTTCTGATAATTCAAGAACTTTTTTTCTTTTATTATCATCTATTAATCGAATCATTAATTTATATAATTCTTGTGCACTATCTTCCCAAGTTTGATATAACTTATCATAAACAATTTGTTTCATATTTTCCAATATTTGCCGGTTGTTAGCTAAATAGATAATTTTATCAGCATAACTTTCGACATTATCATCTGCCATGAAGCATTGAACACCATCTTCCAAACCATAAGCAGTAGTAGCCCCATTAACAAATAATGTTGGTGTTTTTTGTGAAGCAGCTTCTTTTTGTACTAACGAATTAGTGTCATACTTTGAAGGAAATAAAAACAAGTCAGAAATATTTAAATAAGCCGAGATGGTATCTCGTTCATGCAAGACACCGGTAAAAATACAGTTATCATAAATGCCAATATCTTCGCAGTGTTGCTTCAATGCTGGTAAATCAAGACCATCACCAATAAAAATCATTTTATAGTTAATATTATGTTCTTTGACGATTTTTAAGGCGTCAGCAATTAAATAGATTCCTTTTAGTTTGTTAATTCTGCCTAAAAAGGAAAAAACTAATTGATTTTCAATTTGATTTTGTTGTTTTAGGGATTGTATTAAATTTTGGTCTTCTAGATATTTTAAGTCAGTTGCATTATTAATGACAACGACTTCATTTTTTAGACCATATTCTTCTAAATAGATTTTTTTAACCCCTTCACCAACAGCGACAACCCGCGTTGCTTTGGCGTATCTTTTCATAATAGCTTTGAGCATAATTGCGGTTATAGAATTAAGTTTCACCGCTCTTTTAAAGTCTTGTTTAATTAACGAGTGAGCATAAATAATTGAAGGTATCTTAAGTTTTTTAGCCCATTTTAATCCGTATTTACCCATTCCAAATGGTGAGTGAATTAATACTAAATCAAACTCTATATCTTCTAATTTTTTCTTTAAACTGCGATCCCATTTTGGAGTTGGCATTTTATAATCTAAGAAAAACACTTTTACTGATTTAGTTCTTATCAAGCCAACTTCACCAATTGATTTTTCTTCATAATCCTTAGGTGCTTCGGGTACGATTAAATAAAAATCTACTACATTAGATAAGTGGGTGATTTGGTGTTCTAGGACTTTTACCACACCATCTATCATTGGATAATAGACATCAGAAAACACCCCAACTTTAATTTTTTTCGCTTCATTCATATTATCAACGGTACAATACTCCTTTCAAATTTCTTTAGCTAGTTCTTCGTATAAATTTCTAAGTCTAATACTAATTGATAAGTTAAAATAGTTTTCAACATGTGTAGTATCAAACGAAGTATCTTTAGTAACCTCAAGAATTTTTTCCCTGAAGTTGTTTGCATAGTTATAAAAGTAAATATTTGGTATTTCATTAAATTGTTGCGGCAAAATAAGACTATCTGGTAATAAAACGTTAGTTTTGTTTGCTAGAGCAACGATATAAAAGATCGAAGTTAATGCAGCGTACTCTTCTTTAATGTAGGCTTTTAAATTAAATAAATAATCCTTGGCATTTGCAAAGTCATTGATAATAACGAAGTTATCTAATAAGTTATTTTTCTCTAATGATTTAACTATTGATTTTGGAAATTTTAGATTACCAATAATAATAAACTGACTTTCATTGAATAATTCCTCATTATCTTTAATTCCAAAGTAAAAATCAATAAATCTAACTAATTCAAAATTAGAAAAAACGAGTAAATAACGATTAAGAAAACTCTTATTGGTTTGGATTTCTTGATGTTTGGTTGCTGTTAGCGAATTATACTCTTGTTTAGTAAAAATGGTTGGTTGTAAATAGTAGGCTGGTTTAAAGCCTTTTTTATAATAATAAACGACATCATTAAAATACTTTGGTAAAACCCTATCGGCAATCATTAATAATTTTTCTAAGCGATACAAAATGTTATTTTGTTGTAATTTAGTATGGTTAGAAACAATTGTTTTAGTATAAGTATCGGTAAATAAAATCGGGATAGGTTCATGCTTTTTAATTTTTAATAGTAATCGTGAATGAGAAATACAATTAACAGCATGAATAATATCAAAGTTTTGATTTCTAATTATTTTTAGATTAGAAGAAACGAGAAGCGAATTATTATTCTTAAAGTTTTGAATAATTTTCAATTTAGTAAACTTTAAATATAAGGTATTAGCAGGATTACTTTCATGCCTAGTGTGAGTCAGGACAATTGCAATATTGCCTTCATCGATAACACTTTGATAAATATCTTGAGCTTCGTTGTTGTCATGAAAGTTATCGCATAAAATAGCTATTTTCAATTTATTAGTAACATTTTCATGTTGTCTTGTCTGATAATTTCGAATGTTCTTATTTTTTTTGCGATCTAATAATTTAATTAAAGCTAGCGCACCTAATCCCCAAATCATTCCAAAGTAATAAGTAAATAATCGCCAGACAAACATCACTGACATCGCTTCGGTTGAACTTATTGCGGCGACAGTAGTTATTAATAAAACAAATACCGCTTCCGTTCCACCAGAAGATCCAGGAAGTGGGAACCATGCCATTAAAGTAGTTGCGACTAAACTAATCGCCATCATATATAGGAAATCATTTAAATCAATTCCAACATTTAAAGACTTTGCAACAAAATAAGGAATTGAATAAAAAATTAATAAGGCAATAATCCTTAACAAAGTTGTAAAAATAAGAAAACGTTTCTTTTTTAACATCTCAATAGTTGATCTTTGAAACTTTCTAACAACTTGTGGTGTATCATCCGCTAATTTGGTTAATCGTTTTTTTAATGGTTTAATTTTAGCTAATAAGTATAAAAAGCTTTGAGCAATTTTAGGGAATTTTCGTGAGAAAGTTAAAAAGATTATTAAAATTACAATTCCAAAGTTTAGCGTAAATCCAACAATAACAATTGCCCACTTACCCGCAAGTAAATTAGGACTAAAAAATAGTAAATATGTTAAGGCGAGTGTTGATAAAAAGTTAGCAATTAGTTGATAATTTATATATGTAGTTGTTAAGATACTAGATGTTTCGTCAGGGGTAACTCCGTGTTTAAGGTATACATACGATTGAAACGGTTGTGAACCGCTTTGCATTGGAGTAACAGCATTAAAAAAATATTCATTACTAGCGTTTAAAAAAATTCTAGTTTTATCTAATTTTGTTTTTTGAAATACAGCTACAAAAAAATGGGGCAAAATCATAAAAATAAAATAACTAATTGTTAAGGCAATTGTTATAATTAGGTATTTAGTATTCATATTTGATAAACGATCAAATAGATCGTTAAAATCACCAAGTTGATTTACAGCTAAAATTAAACCACCAAATATTAATAACATGACTAATACTTGAACAATAATTTTAGTTGTCGATCGAGTCTTTTTCGCTGTTTCTTTCATAATTCACCTTGTATAATTATATCATATCACATTTGGCAATAATACCTTATTAAAATTTTAATTATGGGACTTTATAAAGGATAAGATTATTAAATTGTTGTAATGTTATTTAATTAACTTTATCATTTTAATGATACATGGTAAAATAGCAGTGTGGGGTAAATTAATATGAATAAAATAGAATTAAGAGAAAATAGAATAGAACTCATCAATTACCTATATCAATTTGATATCGGTTTAAATAAAGAAAATGTCGGATCTATTTATGATGATGTTATAAACAATTTAAATGAAATTGACCAAATTATTTCTGATAATTTGGTTAATTATACAATTTCAAGACTGTCGTATTATGATCGAGCAATCATTAGAGTCGCGGTTTATGAAATGAAGTTTTTAAATCAAGCGCCGGCAGTAGTTATTAATGAAGCGATAGAAATAACAAAAATCTATACGGATTTAGATGATGAAAAACAACATAAGTTTACTAATCGTTTATTGGATAATATTAGCAAGAATCTAGATAAATGAATGAAAAGTATTTAACGGTATCGGCTCTTACTAAATATATAAAACATCGTTTGGAGCAAGACCAACATCTACAAAAAATTTTAATCAAAGGTGAAATTTCGAATTTTGTGAAAACCAACCGTGGGCACCTTTACTTTACTTTAAAAGATGATAGTTCACAAATCAGAGCTAACATGTTTTTAAGTTATGCAAATACTTTATCATTTCTCCCAAAAGACGGGGATCACGTTTTAATCGAAGCAAAGATTAATTTGTATGAACCAAGAGGAGAATATAGCTTAAATGTTATTGCGATGACTCTTGAAGGTGTTGGAGAGTTATATTTAAAGTATGAACAATTAAAAAAAGCTTTAGAAGAACAAGGCTACTTTAAAGATGAACATAAACTGCCTATCCCTAAATTTCCCAGGGCAATTGGTGTTATTACATCGCCAACGGGAGCTGTTATACAAGATATTTTAAATACTGTTAATCGTCGTTATCGTTTAACTAAAATTATCTTGTATCCTTCATTAGTTCAAGGGGAAACGGCTAAACATGATATTAGTAATCAAATTAAAAAAGCCAATAAAGATATGTTAGTTGATGTTTTAATTGTTGGTCGTGGGGGTGGATCAATTGAGGATTTGTGGGCATTTAACGAAATCGAAGTTATCCAAGCTATTTTTGATTCAAAAATTCCGATTATTTCAGCAATAGGACATGAAACTGATTATACAATTAGCGATTTCGTTTCTAGTTTAAGGGCGCCAACACCAACGGCCGCCGCCGAATTGGCAACGCCAAACAGTGCTGATTTAGCTGCAACAATTAATGATGCTTTAATTAATATGAAGCAACTAATTAATCAAAAATTTGACCGCTATGAAATGATTCTAGCGCAATTGGAAAAACGTCTTGATTTACAATCACCAATTTCTAAATTAGAAACCAATCAGGAAAAACTAAATCATTTAACGAGTAAATTAACTAAAGAATTTATTTATAAATTAAAAGAAAAAGAAAATCAATTAAAACTATTGCAATCAAGAATAATTTCTCCTAATAAAATAATCGAAAATTATTTTATTAGATTTGATTATTTAACAAATCGGTTAAATAACCACATCAAAAATATTTATGAACGAAAACAGTATTTATATCAAATAAACTTATCAAAATTAAATAGTAATAATCCATTAAAGACTTTGGAAAAGGGATTTGGTTTAGTTAGCAAAGATAAGGAAATAATTACATCACGTTCACAAGTGGCGTCTGATGACATTTTGGAAATAGAAATAATTGATGGTAAAATAATTACTAAGGTATTAGAAACGAGGGAAAAATAATGGAAAACAGATCATTTGAACAATTACTTAAAGAATTAGAACAAATCGTAAGAGATTTAGAAGCTAAAGATATTCAATTAGAAGCGGCAATTAAAAAGTATCAAGAAGGAATTGAATTAGCAAAACTAAGTTATAAAATGTTAGAAGATGCTAAAGAATTAATTGTCCAAGAAGCCGATAAGGATGAACAATAATTTACTTGAATTAACTCCCGAATTATTAAAGAAAATGTCATTAAGCGAATTAGAAAAATTAGCTAATGATATTAGAAAATTTCTAATTGAAAAAATAACTATAACCGGCGGACATTTAGGTCCGAATTTAGGGGTGGTTGAACTTACAATTGCTCTTCATTATGTTTTTAATAGCCCAAATGATCAGTTTATTTTTGACATTGGTCATCAAGCGTATACTCACAAGATTATTACTGGTAGAGCTAAATGGTTTGATAATTTGCGCCAAAAAGATGGAATTAGTGGCTTTACAAGCTATCAAGAATCATCTCATGATGTTTGGGAAGCTGGTCACGCCGGCACCTCTTTATCAGCTCTGATGGGTGTTTTATATAGTAAAAACTTGCTTAGTGATAACACATTTTCAATTGGGATAATTGGTGATGGTGCTTTATCGTCTGGAATGAGTTTAGAAGCTTTAAATTTAATTGGATATCATAATTTGCCTGGTATTATTATCATTAACAATAATAGGATGAGCATATCCAAATCAGTCGGTCAAATTTCTAAAATTTTAAATGATGAATTTAAGGTCAAAAAAGATTTTTTTAATCATTTAGGTTATCATTTTGTGGAAGTAGAAGATGGGCATGATATTAATGAATTAATAAAATGTTTAAAACAAGCTAAAACAATTTCTAAGCCGCAAATTATTTTAGTTAATACGGTTAAAGGAAAAGGACATTTGGCCGCAGAAGTGGACCAAATTGGGAAATATCATATGATTTCTTCTTATAATAAGGCCAGTGTTATTACTTGGAGTCAAGCGATTGCTATGTTAATTGAAGATATTCAAGATGAAATCGAAACGGTAGTAGTCATTCCAGCTATGGAATTAGGCAGTCATTTAACAGGTTTTAAGGAAAAGTTTTCTAATCGCTTTTTAGATGTAGGAATTTCTGAGGAACACGCCGCCAGTATGGCAGCTGCGATTGCCAAAAATGATATTCCTGTTATTTTATCACTTTATTCAACATTTTCACAACGAGCCTATGATCAAATCTTAAATGATATTGCTAGACCTGGCTTAGGAGTTTTTATAACCATTGATAGAGCTGGCTTAATTGCAGGAGACGGGGATACCCATCAAGGAATTTATGATGTATCTATGTTTAATGCAATGCCAAATCTAACTATTTCAGCACCTCGAAATATTCAAGATGCTGCTGATTTATTACGCTTTGGTTTAAAGACTAAAAGTCCCTTTGTTATGCGTTTTCCAAAGGAAGAAATATCTAGTGAATTATCTTATGTGAAAAGAGATATTAATTATGGTTGGGATGTATTAAATCAAGGAAATGATTTAACAATTATAAGTTACGGTCCGATTACTGAGAGGATTACTAAGTTAGTGAAAAAATATAAATTAAGTGTTGAAGTAGTGAGTGCCAAATTTATCAAACCGATGGATTATGATTTATTAAATCAAATATTCGCTTCTAATCACTCTATTTTGGTCATTGAAGAAATAGTTAATATTGGGGGATTATATTCGGAAATTTTACGTTATAAAGAAATGATGGGTTATAACAATATAATTTTAGACCATAATTTAAATGATTTAAAAATACCTCATTTAACAGAAAGTGAAGTTAAAGAATTTGCTTCTTTTGACGATGAAGCAATTCTTTCTTTAATTAAATATGCGATTAGATAAATATATATTAGAAAAACATCCTGAATTAACAAGAAGTAAAATTCAAGATTTGATTAAATTAAATAAAGTAATTGTTAATGGAGTAATCGTTAACAAAACTGGATATGATGTCGATAATAATGACCAAGTGGAGATAAATAATATTTTTAAATATGTTTCACGTGGCGGAATGAAATTAGAAAATGCAATTGATCACCTACATTTATCATTAAATGATTTAGTTATTATGGATGTTGGATCATCAACAGGAGGATTTAGCGACTGCGCATTGCAACATGGAGCTAAATTGGTTTATGCTTACGATGTTGGATATCAGCAAATGGCTGATAGTATTAAAAATGATCAGCGGGTTATTTTAAATGAAAAAACTAACATCTTAAATATTGTCCCCCCTTTAGTTGATTTAGTGATGGTTGATGTTTCATTTACGTCTATTAAACCAATTATTAATCATTTATATAATGCAAGTGACCAATTTTTACTTTTGATAAAGCCCCAATTTGAAGTTGGGAAAATGTATATCAAGAAAGGTTTGGTTAAAGATAAAAAAAGAGTGCAGTTTGTTTTAAATGAGTTTAAACAAATAGCACACTCTTTAAATTTTAATGACATTGAGATTTTCCCTACTAATTTCCCGGGTAAGGATGGGAACTTAGAATATTGGTTATATCTCAAAAAATAAAAAAGGCAAACGCCTTAATTATGTTACTATAGAGTTAATATAATTGCTGCAATTAAGCCACCAATGGAGGCTAGAATCATTGCAATTAAGATTATCCATATTACAATGCGACCAGCACGTGATTCGGTTGGTGTTTTAAGAACAGGAATATCTTGTTTGTTGTTCTTGTTAGCAATGTTTTTCTTAGTATTTTTAGATTTCGCCATACAAATCACCTCTTTACTTATAATATTATACAATAAATAAACTAATTTAGGAAGTGTAATAATTGTCAAAATCTGTTAAAATAATCTTTCATATTGATCTTAACGCATTTTACGCAAGTTGTGCGATGATAAAAGAACCTTTTCTTAAAGAACAGGTTTTTGTTATTGGTGGTAGATTAGGTTCAACAAGTGGTGTTGTTTCAACTGCTTCATATAAAGCGAGAGCTTTAGGAATTCATAGTGGAATGAGCGTTCAGGATTCATTAAGAATATATCCAAAACTTTTAGTTGTCCCAACTGATTTTAGTCTTTACCAAAAATATTCAAATATATTTTTCCGTTTCTTAAAATCTTATACTAATATTATTTTAAAAGGTTCAATTGATGAAGCCTATTTAGATGTAACTGAGATAGCTAAAGATAAACATCCGTTAAAATTAGCAGAAGAAATACAAACAGAATTATATAAAAAATTTCAATTACCTGTATCAATTGGAATTGGGCCAACACTATTTTTGGCTAAAATGGCAAGTGATATGAAAAAGCCTTTAGGAATTACTGTTTTAAGAAAAAGAGATATGGAAAAAGTATTGTTTCCAATGTCAGTAGGCAAAGTTTATGGAATTGGTAGAAAAACACATTCATTATTAAACGATATTGGAATCAAAACTATTGCTGATTTTTATAATTCGGAAAATAAAAATCGTATTTTAGAAGTTATGACAATTCAATCATATGAAGGTTTCATTGATAATATTGCCGGTAACAGTAGTAACGTTGTC
Organism: uncultured Acholeplasmataceae bacterium; assembly: GCA_964600625.1. Classification (GTDB taxonomy): domain Bacteria; phylum Bacillota_I; class Bacilli_A; order Acholeplasmatales; family Acholeplasmataceae; genus DUQW01. Next base: position 6,406 of record CAZRJV010000014.1, on the reverse strand, counting down.
AATCCAGATTTATATGCAACTCCAAAATCAATTAGCAACGAAGAAACACTTAACTATAGTGTCAATGCTCCAGAAGTTTTAATAGACCACTTAAAAGAGTTAACAAGAGTTTCAGTAGATCGGATGATTAATGAAGAAATGGTCACAAGGACCATTTCAATTAAGCTTAAATATGACAATTTTAAAACCATTACAAGATCTAAAAGTATTGAGCATCCGACGGCTGACTTTAATGCAATCTTTCAAATTGCCGAAGATTTATTTTATACGAATTATAATAGTAATCCAGTAAGATTAGTTGGAATAGGGCTTAGTCAACTAATATTAAAAAAAGATCTTAAAGATGAGATAACATTATTTAATTATCACGAAGTTACTGAAAAAGAAGAAAAAATTTCACAAGTGATTTCTAAAATCAATGATTCTTTTAACGAAAAAGTAATTGTTAAAGGAATTAATAAAAAATAGTTAAATCACAGAGTTTCTAAGTAATTAAATATTTCATTCGTTAAAGATTTAGGAGTGCTAGCAGCCGAGGTTAATGTAATTGTGTTAACATCGGTTAGCCACTCTTCTTTTATTTCTGAAACATGGTTAATTAAATATGATTTAGTATATTTACTAGCTATTCTTAAGAGTTCATTGGCATTGGAACTAATTTTATCACCAACAATTAAACATAATTCTCCTTGTATTTCATCAATTAAAGCTTGTTGTCTAACCGTAGTAGCATCACAGATGCCACTAGCGATTTCAGATGAGGGATACTTTAAAATTATGGCATCGATTATCGGTTTTGTATAAAAGTCACTTAGCGTAGTTTGGGTATCAATAAATATTTTTGATGGTTCAATGTTCAATTTATTAACTTCATCGATATTACTTACTAGATGAATATTACTGTTATCTATACCTGTAATCCCTTCTGATTCGGGGTGATTATGTTTACCTATATAAATGACTTGATAATCACCTTGTAACGCCGATGTTACACGGTCTGAAACTCTACGAACAAATGGGCAAGTTGCATCTATATATTCAATATTATTATTTTCCAAATGATTATAAACTTCTGGGCTAACACCATGAGCAGTTAATATAACGATGCCGTTATTTATTTCACTTAGCATATCAATCCGTTTTTTACCATTACTATTAATTGTAATAACGTTTTGTTTTTTTAGTTGATTACTAACATACGTATTATTAATAATGTTACCCAAAATATAGATTTGTCGTTGGTTATTATTTTCTTGAACGGTTTTTTCTACTATATTTAAGGCTCTAGAAACTCCACTACAGTAGCCTTGTTGACTAACTCGAATTATTTTCATATTATCACCACTTCTAATTATACAATAATTATTATCCGTGTTATAATGTTAATGATATGAAAAAAGAAATATTACAAAAACTTAAATTTGAAGAAATGAGTTTAATTCAGGAAAATGTTTACCAAGTTTTCGATAAACAAAGTAACATTGTTATTGTTTCTCCTACTGGAACCGGAAAAACTCATTCTTACTTAATTCCGATTTATGAAAGATTTGAACGAAAGCCGAAATCCGGACTAAAACTAGTAATTTTAGTACCAACTAACGAGTTGGTTTTTCAAGTTCAAAATATGACTAAAGAACTTTTTGATGGTTATAAAGTTCGTATCTTTCATGGGGGAATGGAACGAAACCGAGAACTATCTTGGTTAGCTAGAAATCAAATAGATATAGCAATTGGAACTCCTAGCAAAATAAAAGAGTTTATTGATCTTGGTGGATTGTCGTTTGCTGAATTAGAGTATTTAGTGTTTGATGAGGCTGATATGATGTTTGAAATTGATTTTGTAAAACATATATCTCCAATTTTAAAAACTTCTAAACTGGGTAAACTAATTTTAGTTTCAGCAACCATCACACAAACAATGAACCCATTTATTAAAGAGTATTTTGGCAATTATACGCTAGTTGATGTAACTCAACAAGAAAAACTTGACATAAAACATTATTTAATAAAAGCTAAAACACGAGATCGTAAACTTGTGTTAGATGATTTATTAAATGTTATTAATCCTTTTTTTGCGATAATTTTTGTATCAAAAAAAGAAGATCAAGACGAAGTTTATCAACTCTTAGTAGAAAAAGATTTACAAGTTGCTAATTTAAGTGGTGATTTATCAGTTCGACTAAGAAAACAAACTATCAAGGAAGCTCAAGAATTAAAATATCAATATTTAGTTACTAGTGATATTGGGTCTAGAGGACTTGATTTTCAAGCCTCGCACATCATTAACTATGATCTGCCATATCACTTGGAATATTTTATTCATCGAAGCGGAAGAACTGCCAGAATGCAAACATCGGGTTCAGTTTACACAATTGAGGGTGAAAATGATAACCGTAAAATTGAAAGTCTTGTTAAAAAAGGCATCAAATTTACTACCATCAAACTGGTAAAAGGTGAAATTGTAGAAGTTCACCCAGCTAAACAACTAATTAAAGAAGAAGAAATTCAAATTATACGAAAGATTAAAAAACCTAGTAAGGTTAAACCTAACTATAAAAAGAAAAACAAAGCTAAAATTGAAAAAGAATTAAAAGAACATAGGAGGAAGTCATATGCTAAAAATAGGAAGTCACGTTAGCATGAGTGGAAATGAGATGCTTTTAGGATCAGTAAAAGAAGCATTAACATATAAAGCTAACGCTTTCATGGTCTATACTGGTGCTCCTCAAAACACCTATCGAAAAGCGATTGATGATTTAAAAATTAAAGAAGCGCACTCATTAATGAAAGAACACGGTTTATTATTAGAAAATGTTATCGTTCACGCACCTTACATCATTAATTTGGGAAATCCCGATCAAGAAAAGCGAAGTTTTGCGGTAAGATTTTTAACTGAAGAAGTAAAAAGAACTGCTGCAATGGGTGTAAATCAAATGGTTTTGCACCCTGGTAATGCGACTGGAAAAGACCGTCCGCAAGCAATAAAATGGATTGCAGAAGGATTAAATAAAATTATTGAAAACACAAAAGATCTTACAGTTAAAATTGCTCTTGAGACAATGGCTGGTAAAGGAACTGAAATCGGAAAACAATTTGAAGAACTTCGAGACATTATCGAATTAGTAGATATTAAAGATCGTATTAGTGTTTGTTTTGATACTTGTCATACCAGTGATGCTAATTATGATATTAAAGATGATTTTGATGGTGTCCTTGATGAATTTGATCGGATCGTTGGAATTGAACGAATTTCAGTTATTCATTTAAATGATAGTAAAAATCCGCAAGGAGCAGCAAAAGACCGTCATGAAAATTTAGGCTTAGGTCATATTGGATTTGATAGTTTAATAAGTGTCGTCTATAATGAAAGATTAAGTCATTTACCAATTATACTAGAATCACCTTATGTAGAAGGTAAACCGCCTTACAAACATGAGATAGAAATGATAAGAAATAAAAGATTTAATCAAAATTTAATTGAAGATATTTTAAATGATTAAAAAAACTATAACGTTGATATGAGATTAATAGTTCACAACGTTATAGTTTTTTATTTGTAATTTATAAGTAGGTTATTTTATAGTTAAACCACTTTTAACAACTTGTTTATCTTCAAATTTGGCACTTCTTTGAATTCGGCAATTTCTTCCAATTTTAATGTCTGAATCAATGACTGCTCTTTTTTCAATTACCGTAATTCCCGATGAAAGTAGATCTGGTTTTTCATCGTTTGGTGTAAAATCGTTACCATGTCCAATGATTGTATTACGGCCGATAATGACATTTTTATCAGCAATAAC
>CAZRJV010000014.1:0-2506 GCA_964600625.1 uncultured Acholeplasmataceae bacterium | reverse complement strand
ATAACTTGATTATTTAACTCTAAACTGGTGCTAAGATAAGAATCATATGTACCAACATCTTGCCAGTAATCATAGTATTTGTAAGTGCCAATTTTGGCTTTTTTATCATATATTAAATATGGAATAACATGCTTTCCAAAATCGAGATTTTCATTTTTACTTTCTGTTTCTTTTAAGGCATCGATTAGACAATCATAGTTAAATAAGTAAATACCCATTGAAGCTAAATTAGAAGTAGAAGATTGTGGTTTTTCGATAAAATCTAAGACATATCCTTCTTCGTTGGTTTCCAATATTCCAAATCTAGAAACATCTTCAAACGGAACAACCTTAGTAGCAATTGTCATTTCTGCTCCTAGTTTCTCGTGTTGGGCAATTAGTTTTCGATAATCCATTTTGTATATATGATCACCAGATAGTATTAAAACATATTTAGGTTTTTTTCTTTTTACAAAGTTGATATTTTTATTAACAGCATCAGCCGTACCCATATACCACTTGTCATGCGGATGAAGAATTGTTACTTGGGAATCCCTGCGGTCTAAATCCCACGCTTTACCACTACCAATATGCTCATTTAATGAAAATGGTAAATATTGAGTTAATATAGCGATATTCATAATGCCAGAATTGCTGGCATTTGATAAAGAAAAGTCAATAATTCTAAATTTACCAGCAAATGGAACTGCTGGCTTAGAGCGTTTTAATGATAATAAGTCAAGGCGCGATCCTTTACCCCCAGCTAAAATAAGTGCTAAAGTTTCCATTATCTTTTCTCCTTTACAATTTTAGTATACAAATCAAGATATTCCTTAGCCATACGGTTTAAACTATAATCTTGATGCATGGCGCTAGTAATTAATGCTCGCCAACCTTCTTGGTTATTATTATGAAGATCAATAGCATTTTCTAAAGCGTCTTTAAATTCATGGGCGTTATAATTGGCAAAACTAAAACCAAAACCTTCATTGGTATACTTATTGTATGGGGTTACTGTGTCTTTTAAACCACCAGTTTCGCGAACGACTGGAATTGTGCCGTAACGCATAGAAATTAATTGTCCTAAGCCACAAGGCTCAAATAAACTTGGCATCATAAAGATATCGCTAGCAGCGTAAATTTGATGTGCAAGTTCGTCACTAAAGCCAATGTAACTGGAAACCTTTTTAGGGTATTTACCGCTTAAATAACGGAAATAGTCTTCATATTCGGGGTCACCTGTACCAATTAAGACAAAAGTCGCGTTACTTGTGGCGATAACTTCTTCTAAAGTCGCTTTCATTAAATCAATTCCCTTTTGTCTAGCTAAGCGGCCAATAAAAGAAACCATTGGTGAGTCTAGAAGTTTGTCAAGACCAAGTTTTTCAAGGACCACTTTTTTGTTTTCACGTTTTCCCATGATGAAATGTTTTTTACTGTAGTTTCTTACTAGATATTGATCAGTTTCCGGATTATTAACTTCATAGTCAATGCCGTTAAGAATTCCATATAAGTTTTCTTGTCTTGATTTCAATGCGCCATCTAAAGTAAAGCCGTAAAATCTTGTTAAAATCTCATTTCGATAATTTGGGCTGACGGTATTAATCGCATTAGCTCTCATAATAGCAGTTTTTAAAAAGTTAACTCTTTCAAAATGGATATAAGTATAATTAAATTTAGTATTAAAATAGTTATCTACGCTTTGTTCAAATGATCCTTGATATTCTAAGTTATGAATTGAAAGAAGTGTTTTGATTTTTTTATATTCATCAATTTTACGATATTTTTCATCTAAAAAATAAGGTATTAATCCGCTTTGCCAGTCATTGATATGAATTATTTCAGGAACAAAGTTAGCAACTTTAACAAAATCTAGAACCGCCTTATTAAAGAAAATGTATCTTTCAGCGTCATCGTGATGTCCATATAAAGTTTCACGATCAAAATAGTGATTATTTCTGACAAAAATATGGATTGTTCCTTGGTATACATAACGGTAATATTGGGCTTTTTGAAAAAAACTGCCCAATTCGACTTCAGTTTCCCCAATTAACTCCATTTTATCAAACCATTTTTTACAACTCCGATATAATGGCGTTATAATCTTAATTTCATGTCCTAATTTGGTAAGTGCTTTTGGTAAAGATGCTGAAACATCAGCTAATCCCCCAGTCTTACTAAACGGATGAACTTCACCAGTACTAAATAATATTTTCATTCTAACACCCCTCACTACGAATTATACTAAATTTAGTCTTAATAAACAAGGCAGCCAAGCATTTAAATTACTATTTTTTATATTTGCAACTAATTTTTTACTATGATATAATAATATAAGTGTATTAAGGAGGACTTTTTTATGGCAAAATATTCAAAATTTAAAACTAAAATACATCCAATAACATTTATAATTGCCGCTATTTTTTTAATCGTTATTGTAGTACTGGCAATTACAGCAATACCATCAGACCAAGATAAAATTTATAATGAATATTATCAACAACAAATAAGAACCCAAGATTTTAAC
>CAZRJV010000013.1:0-23805 GCA_964600625.1 uncultured Acholeplasmataceae bacterium | reverse complement strand
TAAACTCTTTATTGATTCATTTGAAATTGTAAATCATTTATTACCATGATATACTGTTTTTAACAAGGAGGATTTAATTATGTATAAGGCAGATCCAAAAAGATATGAAAAAATGATTTATCGCCGTTTAGGTAATAGTGGTTTAAAATTACCAATTTTGTCGTTTGGTTTATGGCTAAATTTTGGTGCTGTTAATGATTATGAAAAAGGGAAAGAAATGATATTAAAAGCTTTTGATAATGGGATAACTCATTTCGATTTAGCTAATAACTATGGTCCCCCTCCGGGAACAGCCGAAGAATTTTTCGGTAAAGTATTAAAAGAAGGCTTAATGGAATACCGAGATGAACTAATCATTTCTACTAAAGCTGGTTTTCAAATGTGGGAAGGACCTTATGGTGACTGGGGCTCTAGAAAGTATTTAATGTCTTCAATTGATCAATCTTTAAAAAGATTAGGAATTCCATATGTCGATATCTTTTACCATCATCGGTTTGATCCAAATACTGATTTATACGAAACGATGCTAGCGTTAAGAGATATTGTTTTACAAGGAAAGGCTTTGTATATAGGGTTATCAAATTATAATAGTGAACAATTGAAGAGAGCCGGAAAAATCCTACAAGAACTTAATGTACCTTTTGTAATTGTACAACCGCGTTATAATATGTTGGATCGGTGGGCAGAAGATGATAATTTATTTAAAACTGCTTATGATTTAAATGCCGGAGTTATTGCTTATAGTGTTTTAGGACAAGGCAAATTAACTAATAAATATATTGCTGGCATTCCCGAAGACTCAAGAGCTAAAAAGGATTATATCGTTTTCATGAGTGAAAAGGATATAACAGAAGATTTAAGAAAAAAGTTAATTAAACTTGACCAAATAGCTAAAAATAGAGGTCAAAATATTGCTCAAATGGCACTTTCTTGGGCATTAAGAGATGAGCTGGTTACATCAGCACTAATTTCTACTTCCAAAATTGAACAACTTAATGAAAATTTAGAAGCAATTAAAAAAATTGATTTTTCAAAAGAAGAAATTATAGAAATTGAAAAAGCGTTAGCATAATTCAGTCTAATACAATTAAGATTTGAATTGTATAAAATTGGTTATAATGGTATAATTTTACAAGGTGAAATGATGAAAAATATAATTTTTTTTGATATTGATAATACGCTAATTGACACAAATAATAAAGAAATACCAAGCCAAACTCTTAAATTGCTAGAAGAACTATCCGCAAGAGATGACTATTATTTAGGTATCGCAACCGGAAGAGGACCAGGAAGACTAGATGTTATAAAAGATATAATTCACTATTTTGATGCTTTTATTTGTTCAAACGGATCATATGTTAAGTTTAAAGACTTGGTTATTCATGATCATTATTTTGAAAATAACCAAATTGAACGAATTATTAAGGTTGCTGAAAAGTTTGACCTTTTGGTAGGTGTATCTGGCATGACTGAAGATGCTATCTTAAGAAAGCCGTTTGAAAAGATAGGGCACTTAAAAAACACCGCCCAACTAATTCCTAAATATTATTTAGAAAACAAAGTATATCAAACCTGGTTGGCTAGTAACAACCACCTTCATTTAGACCAGGCGGTTGAATTGTTACCGGACTTTGATCATTATTTTTGGACAAACCTTGGTGTTGATTTAACAATCAATGACCATTCTAAAGGTAGTGGAATTCTTCAAATTAAAGAAATACTTGAACCAATAAGAGTCATATGTATTGGTGATGGACATAATGATATCGATATGATTGAAGTAGCAGATATTGGGGTTGCGATGGGAAATACAAGGTTTAATGCGTTAAAAGAAAAGGCCGATTATATCGGCCCACATGTATCTGATAATTTATTATATGAATTTTTAAAGAAAAACAATATTATATGATTTTCTTGAACCTGTTTACAATAATTGGTTCCAATTCTTTTGGAACATATAAAGAGATGTCAGCATCATGTGATATCAATTCTTTAATTGCTGAAGATGATACAAAATGCATGCCAATTGAAGGAAACATTATAATGGTTTCAATTGAATCATCCAAATTTCGATTATAACTATATAGTTGATACTCACCAACATAGTCTAATAAATTTCTTAAGCCTCTAATAATAAACTTAATGTCGTTTTCTCTAGCATATTCAACTACTAGTTTGTTAGTTTGTGAAATTACTACATTAGGAATATGTTTAGTTACTAGTTTGAGCATTTCAACTCGTTCATCAGCAGTGAATGTAGTTTTCTTATTTACGTTATCTGCTACTACAACATGTAGTTCCTTGACAAACTTAGATGCACGTTCAATTAAATCAAGATGACCATTAGTAAATGGATCGAAACTTCCCGGATAAACAGCTTTTTTCATAAGACACCTCACTTATTTATAGTAATATTTTATCACAATTTGTTTTATTATTACAAAGGAGCAATGATTATGCAAGTAAAACGACAAAGAATATCATTTTATGTAGGAGTATTTTTTTGGTTAATACTATTTGGAGTTCGTGCGATTTTAGGAGAGATATATCCTGACTCGAAGAGTTTAAGCATTCTTGGACCAGTTATATTATTAGCTATTTTAATCGGTGTAATTATTATGAATAAGTATTTAGTACGCGATGATATGATTTGGTTTCGTGAAGTGGATAATATCTTTGCTAAAGTAATTGCTTATGTCGCGATTGTTCCGATTGGGTTATTAATCTTATTTGACTATTTTACGACTAATGAAAACTTGGTTTTTATCATCAATATTGTGTCGGCTAGCTTTTTAATTTTAGTATCGTTAGTTGGGTTAATTTATTTTGGAATAATTGCTTTTAAAAAACCTAAAAACCCATTTCCACCGTCAAATGATATTATTGATGCTGATTTCCAAGAAAAAGATTAACCTCTAAATCATTTGACAATTGGAGCAATAACCATAAATAGTTAACTCGTGTGAAACAATTTGAAAATCTTTATGTTTTCCTAATAGATTTTCATTTTCAAAATGATTACAAGGAATTTCTAACATATCATGACAATTTAAACAGATCATAAAATGTTTATGGTCTGTTTTATTTATATAATAATAAGCCACATTATCAAGAAAACTACGACTGACGATATTTTGAAATAAAAATAATTCTAAATTACGATATATCGTTGATAAGTTAATTGATTTGTTAACTTTCTCAAAAATCATTTCAGCATTGACTGGTTTTGATTCATTTTTTAAAGTATCAAGAATTAGTTTTCTTGGTTTAGTCATTTTAAAATTCATATTTTCACTCGCTTTCTTACGGCGTTTAAAACATATACTAGTATAAGTATTATAGTATTTACTACAACGACAAATGCTCCAGTTGGGACATCAAGAAAATGAGAAGCAGTAATTCCAATTAACATTGCTGAAACTGAAATAATTATTCCGGTAATAAAAGTGTTTTTAAAACTTATTCCTAAAATACTCGAGATAAAAGCCGGGAAAATAATTAGTGCCGAGATTAATAAGGTGCCGATTACTCTCACACCAACAACGATAAATACCGCCGTTAAGATGGCTAAAACATAGCTGATTAATTCTGCTTTAATTTTAGAAAACTGAGCATATTCAAAATCGTAAACGACTGAAAACAGTTTGCGATATGTCAATATTACAAAAATAATGATCGCACTAACAACACCAGCTGTTATTATAATGTCATTGCTGTTAGAAGTTAAAATAGAACCAGCCATTAAAGATTCAATTGAAACATTAACGCCATCCGTTTTATGAATTACAATTAATCCAATTGCAAATGATAAAGCGGAGATTATGCCTATTGCACTATCAGCATTGGCTTTTAGCTTGTTTACCAAGACCTTTATAATTAATGTGGCAATTACAACAACAATTAGAGCAATCCAAAGAGGGCTATCAACTAAAATTAAGCCAATAGCAAACCCAAAAAAAGAAGTATGAGCCAAACCGTCAGCAATCATTGCTTCACCATTTAACACTAGAAAAGGACTTAAGAAAGCGGCCCCAACGGCTAACAGAATACCAATTATTAAAGCAATCTGGATATGAGGTGAAGTAATAAATTCATACATGGCTATGTTCACCTCCAAACTCTTGATGATAATCACAGTATTTACCATCAAACTTTATATGTCTGTCAACATATAAAACATGGTGTTCACAGCTTAAATAATTAGGATCTAGGTCATGAGTAATATTTAATATGGTAACTCCCTCGTTATTTAATTTATCTAAAATTGAATAGAAAACTTGTCTAAAATTCGGGTCAAGTGCACTTGTTGGTTCGTCAAGAATTAATAGTTTTGGTTTTCTAACTAAAGCTCTAATAATGAAAACTCTTTGTTGTTCCCCACCGGATAAATCACCAATGCGTCTATTTTCATAATTTTTAATATTCATAATATTTAACCAATATTCAATTAATTCAATTTGTTCTTTTTTAGGAATTAAATATTGTTTATCAAAGCCACTGTAAATGACTTCAAAAACCGTAGCTGGAAATCCTTTTTTGGCCTTGAAGTGTTGTGGTAGGTAACCGATTTGATCAGTATTAACAACTACTTGACCAGAAGTGGGTTTTAAAATTCCAGCAATGATTTTAATAATTGTCGTTTTACCACCACCATTAGGTCCAAGAATGTGAACGAATTCGCCTTTATTTAAAGTGAAACTAATATCTTTCAAGATATCAATATTATCGAGATTTAAATTTACATCATTATATTTAATCATTATTTTAACCCTTTCTCGATATTTATATTGTTTTGTTGTAATAGAATAAGTATTGAAATTTCGTTTTTAAACTGATCTAATGTTATGTTATGAAATCCATGTAACTCCAAAAATTCAATTCTTATATTGTGTGAAATAAGGTTTCTTTGAATAGTTTCGGCGATTCTTGTTGATTCTAACTCTGGGATGTATAAGTGCTTGACATTATTTTCTTTAATCCCATTTACTAAATTTGTAATTTGAATTGATGTAATATCAGCATTTGGTTTAATATCATCAATTAAAGTAACAATTTTCAATCCTACTTCATCACTTAAACTAGCCATTGAATCGTGACCAGCGAAATAGATTGTCGCGTTTGATGATTTGTTGATAATAGCCAATAAGTTGGTTTTCAAAGAAATTAATTTTTCCAACAAAATATCCTTATTCGTTTGATAGATAACAGTTTTATCAGGGTCAATATTAATAATTTCTTCAAAAATAACATTAGTCATTTTTATTAAGTTTTTATACGATGTCCAATAGTGAGAATTACTGTGAATATGTTCATGCTCCGTTTCATCATCATGGTCATGTGTATCGTTGTTAGTCCCATTGCCGTGTAAAATTAAATTTGATAAATTAACTACTTTGGTTTTAGTTAATTTTATATTTTTAATTTGTGGGTCGATCATATCACTTGTGTATAAAAACAATTTTGAGTTATCAATTTTTATAATATCTTTTGATGAAAGCTCAAAATTATGAACATCAACTCCCGGTGGGGTTATTAAATCAACTGTTAAGTTATCACCAACTATTTCTTTAGCTAGACTATATTGGGGAAACATCGTCGTGACAATGTCGTATTGCTCAACATTTTGACAGCTAGCTAAAACAAATATTAACAGTATTGAAGTAGTAAAAAGTATAAATTTTCTCATGAAATCAATCCTTTCACTACTAATTATAAATCCATTGCGAATCATTTGCAATTAAAGTGCGAATCATTCGCAATTAGCCGATTGTAATATGTAATATTAGTTAAAAAAATACAATTGTGTTATAATATATTTGACATTATGAGTGGGCCCAAATCCACTTATTTTTATGGAGAGAGAAATGTTTAAAGAATTGGAACAAAAAATTAATGTTTTGTTGGTCGAGAAGGGATTAACTCTTTATTCCTTCCGCGTAAAAAATGATTATGGTATCTCAAAAATTATTGAAGTGTTAATAGAGGGGAACAACCTAACCTCTGACTCATTAGAAATAATTCACAATGAGATTCGGGAGCAATTTGATAATTTGATTCCTGAAGCATACTACTTAGAAGTTTCAACTGCTGGAGCTGAAAGACCAATCATGTCACCAGAAGAACTAAACAAACAAGTAGGGAATCATATTTACTTAGTTTCTCCCCAGTTTAAGGGTAACGGCGACTTAGTTTCCTTTGATGGACAGACAATAATATTAGAAATAAGAGTAAAGAACTTACTTAAAAAAATAGAAATTAAATATGAAAATGCCAGTCAAATGAGAACGGCAGTAAGGGTGTGAAAAAATGAAAAAGAAAAATATTAGCCAAGATATTGATGAACTAGTTAAAGAAATAGAACTTGATCGTGAAGATATTATTGAAGCATTTAAAGAAGGTTTAATCGCGGGATGTAAAAAAGAATTTAATGTTAAAACATGTCGTGTTGAACTTATTGAAGAAGAAGAGGAACTATCAGTATTTACACAAAAACTAGTAGTAGATGAAATTGTCTTAGAAGACAAATCAATGACTCATATTTTATTAGATGATGCAAGAAAAATAGACTCTAAAATTCAAGTCGGTGATATTCTCGAACAAGAAGTTAGACCTGATGAATACGGATATCACGCATCTAGTCAAGTAAAACAACGTTTTAATGAATTATTAAACCGTTTAACGAAAGAAAAAGTCTTTAATCATTTCAAAAGTTTTGAAAGTCATATGATTTCAGCACAAGTTGTAGGAATTGATGAAGCAAAAGGTAATTTTGAAAAAAGATACCGTTTAAATATTGGTCATGATACGATCACAATGTTAAATGAAGCCGACACATTAGTTAATGATAATTTACAAGTTGGTGATCGGATTAATGTTTATGTAAATAAAGTTGAAGATGGCAAAAAAATCAAAGTTCAAGTATCAAGAACTAGCCAAGACCTTGTTAAGCGATTAATGGAAAACTACGTTCCAGAAATTAAAGAAGGAATTGTTGAAATTGTACAAATTGCCAGAGACGCAGGTGATCGGTCAAAAGTTGGGGTTAAATCAAATAATCCAAACGTTGATCCAATCGGAGCTTGTATTGGTGATGCTGGGATGAGAATTCGCGGTGTTACTAAAGCTTTAAACGGAGAAAAAATCGATTTATACAAATGGTCAGAAGACGAAAAACAATTGATTTCTAATGCCTTACAACCAGCGCGAGTAGTTGCAGTAACAAAAGTAGACCCATTTGAAAAATCAGCACTAGCAATTGTACAAAATGATCATTTATCATTAGCAATTGGTAAAGGTGGTCAAAATGTTCAATTAGCCGTTAGAGCAACTGGGTGGTCAATTGATATTAAATCTGAACAAATGGCTTTAGATGCGGGGATTATCTATTAATGAAAGTAAAAAAGGTTCCTATGAGAACTTGTGTAGTTTCGCGAGTTTCGAAACCAAAACAAGATCTTATTAGGGTAGTAAAAAATAAGAACAATGAAGTTTCTATTGATATTACAGGAAAAGCCCCTGGTCGTGGAGCCTATTTAACCTTAGATAAAGACATTATTTTAAAAGCAATTAAATCTAAAGTTTTAAATCGTAAATTAGAAGTTGAAATCCCACAAAAAATTTATGATGACCTACTGGAGTTGATTAAATGATAGGAACTTTAGGGCTTGCAAAGCGAGCGCGGAAGTTAATTACCGGCACTGATAGTGTAATTAAAGGTCTTCAAAAAGACCAAGTTAAATTAGTAGTATTGTCAAGTTTAGCTTCTGATAACACCAAAAAAACAGTTGTTGATAAATCTTCCTACTATCAAGTAGAAGTTATTTTAATCGATGATTATGATTTGAATCGTGCGATTGGTAAAACCGGCATAAAAGTAGTGGGAATTACTGATGAAGGTTTTAAAAAGGTACTACTAACAAAGAAAGGCATGTGATATTATGCAAAATAAAAAACCAAAAAAGGATTCTAATAAAAATGTAAAACAAGATAAAAAATTTATCTATAAAAACGGAATGAATTTAAGTGATGTAGCAATTAGTCTAAATATGGCACCAGCTACTATTATAAAGAAATTAATTTCGCTAGGTATTATGGCAAACGTCAATCAAGTTCTTGAAAGAGAAATTGTTGAGTTAATAGTTGATGATTTAGGATATACGTTTGAAGAAGAAATAGTTACGGATCTCACTAGATATGATGAATTCGATATTACTGATGATCCCGAAAGCCTAGTTTCAAGGCCACCAATTGTAACGGTAATGGGTCATGTTGACCATGGTAAAACCACCTTACTTGACACTATAAGAAAAGCACGAGTTGCTCAAGGAGAAGCAGGTGGAATCACACAACATATTGGAGCTTACCAAGTTAAGAGAAAAGGCTCTATTATAACTTTTATTGATACTCCAGGTCACGCTGCATTTACAGAAATGAGATCTAGAGGAGCAAAAGTTACAGATATCGTTATTTTAGTAGTAGCTGCTGACGATGGGGTGATGCCGCAAACTATAGAGGCCATTGATCACGCTAAAGCAGCTAAGGTGCCACTAATTGTAGCAATTAATAAAATGGATAAACCTTCGGCTAATCCCGAAAGAGTTATGACGATCCTTTCTGAACGAGGTGTGATGCCTGAGGCATGGGGTGGTTCTGTTCCATTTGTTGAAGTTTCCGCTTTAAAAAATCAAGGTATTGATGAACTACTCGATGTTGTCGAATTAGTCGCAGAAATGGAAGAACTAAAAGCCAACCCAAATCGATTAGCAATCGGATCAGTAATTGAAGCAAGATTAGATAAAGGAAGAGGACCAGTAGCGACTGTCATTGTTGAACATGGAACTTTAAATGTAAGTGATAATTTTGTTATTGGAAACACTTTTGGTCGTGTTAGAACAATTCATGATGATTTAGGAAGATTAACTAAAAAAGCTACTCCAAGTCAACCGGTTGAAATTACTGGTTTAAACGATGTTCCTTCAGCGGGAGACATGTTGATGGTTTTTGAAGATGAAAAAACTGCTAGACAAATTGCTGAAGAAAGAGCATACCGCGAACGTGAAGGGCAATTAAAAGGCGAAAAAAGAACACTTGATTCATTATTAGGTGACCTTAATGCTGCTGAAAAAGAACTTAATTTAATTATTAAAGTTGACGTACAAGGTACAGTTGAAGCTTTATCTGGTTTACTAGAAAAAATTAATATCGATGGTTTTCATGTTAATATTGTTAGAGCTACGGTCGGTGCTATTACGGAAAATGATGTAATCTTGGCTGAAGCATCAAATTCAATAATTATTGGATTTAATGTTAGACCAACAGCAGCTGTTAGACAACTTTCCAATGATAAGGGAATTGAAATCAGACTATATAGCGTTATCTATAAAGTGCAAGAAGACATTATTGCCGCTTTAGAAGGTATGTTAGAACCCGAGTTAGAGGAAAAAGTCATTGGTCAAGCCGTCGTTAGAGAAATCTTTAAAATATCTAAAATTGGAACTATCGCTGGTTGTTTTGTAACTGACGGGATTATCGAAAGAGATTCATTAGTTAGAGTGATTAGAGAATCAATCGTTGTTTATGAAGGCAAACTAGCTTCATTGAAACGATTCAAAGATGATGCAAAAACAGTCCGTGCTGGATATGAATGTGGTTTAAGTATCATAAATTATAATGATATAAAAGTTGGAGATATTATTGAAGCATCTAAAATGAAAGAGGTGGAGTAAAATGGCTAACGTATCAGCAGAAAGATTAGGAAGTTTAATTCAAAGAGAAATTGCTCTCATTATTAATGAAGAGATAAAAGATTTACAAGTTGGTTATATCAACATTACTGAAGTTAAGGTAACAAAAGATCATTCATTTGCTACTATTTATTACACAATTTTATCTGACGATGCCGAAATTTTAGATAAAGCAACTAAATTACTAGGTAAACATAAAGCATCAGTTAGAATGAAATTAGCCGATAAAATTCGAAGTACTAGAAGAATTCCTGAACTAATTTTCAAATTTGATGAAGCTTTGGCTTATGGAAATCATATTGAAAAATTGCTTTCTGAATTGAAATAATAATCAATACCGTTTTGTCCATCAAAACGGTATTTTTATTAATTAAAAATAAACCATTAAAAGCATAGAATATATATGATAAATTTGATAAAATAGAGTATAGGTGATTAACTTGTTTGTAAGTGTTGTAATTGATTTAAAAGCTAAAGAAATTGATAAGTTGTATGACTATTTCGTACCAAACGGATTAAAAGAATTAATTCAAATTGGTTCGCGAGTTCTCATACCTTTTGGTAGTATGGAACGGGTTGGTTATGTATTAGAAATGCCAATCGAAAGTATCAAAGCAACTAAACCAATTTTAGATGTTTTAGATCCGACTCCGATCTTAAATGAAGAATCAATGTTAATCTATCAATATCTATATGAAAATACGACTTCGTTAAGAAGTGCGATTATTGAAACGATTATCCCTTCCGAATTTATGATGAACTATTTTAAAACAGCTACAATAGTTAAGCCCTTTAAAAACGAGCTATTAATAAATTTTTCTAATGAAGGTGCTTGGAAATTAACAAAACAAGATAAAAAATATTACAGGGAACTTAAAAGACTAGAAAAAGATGGTTTTATTAAATTAGCAACAACTTTGGAATCAAGAGTTAAACCAAAAATATTAAAGGGATATCAATATAATGAGCAACATAATTACAAACGAATTGCTAATTACAGTGACATAATTGATTTGTTTAACGATAAACCTACCATATTAAGAAAAGAATTATTAGATTATTTTTCAGTTAGTGCTGTTAATACACTGCTTAAAAATGAGGTTTTATTACCGGTTGATGTTATTGTTAAGCGAAATATATCTCATGAGTTTGAAAAAAGAAACTATGATATTATTCTAAACTCAGAGCAAAAATATTGTTTGCAAGAATTATCAAATGGTCTTGAAACTAATCGTGAATTTCTATTATTTGGAGTTACTGGCTCTGGTAAAACCGAAGTATATATCAACTTAGTTGATAAAGTAGTTAAATCAGGTAAAAGAGCGTTAGTATTAGTACCTGAAATTAATATGATTGGGCAAGTTGCTCAAAGATTAAAATCTAGCTTTGGTAATGTAGCAATAATCCATTCATCTTTATCTGGAGGCGAAAAACACGACCAATATGAAATGATTTTAAGTGGTGAAGCTAAAATTATTTTAGGCACTAGAAGTGCCATCTTTGCGCCAATCGAAAACTTAGGTGTAATTATTATTGATGAGGAACAAGATGAATCTTATATGCAAACGGAAAGTGTTATTTATGACACTAAAAATATTGCAAAAATTAGAAGTGATTATCATCATTGTCCCATAGTATATGTCTCAGCTACTCCAAAAGTTGAGACGATGTATAAAGCAAAACACGAAGATTTGACCTTACTTAGTATGACAAAAAGAGCAGTAGTAGAATCTATGCCAGAAATTGAATTAATAAATTTAAAAGATGAATTAAAGAAAGGTCAAACTTCGATATTATCAAATAGATTAATTGAAGAAATTAATAAAAGATTACAATTAAAGGAACAAATTATTGTGTTAGTTAACCGAAAAGGATTTGCCCCAATTGCGATGTGTCGCACTTGTGGACACGTTCCCAATTGTCCTAATTGTAATATTTCACTAACATATTATAAAAGTAGTAATGAAATGAAATGTCATTATTGTGGTTATCATGAAGATTTTGCACAAAAATGCCAAAAATGTCATAGTGATAGTGTTTCTCCGCGCGGGATTGCGATTGAATTAGTTGTTGATGTTTTAGAAAAACAATTCAAAGATGCAAAAATATTACAAATGGATAAAACAACCACCACAAAAAAAGGATCACATGAAAAGTTATGGTACCAATTCCTAAAAAACGATGCTGATATTTTAGTAGGTACACAAATGGTTGCTAAAGGATTTGATTTTCCTGATGTGACATTAGTTGCGGTAATTTTAGCTGATCAAGATTTAAAAATTGCCAGTTACAACGCTGATGAGAAAACTTATTTCCTATTAGAACAATTAATTGGTAGAGCCGGCCGACATAAGCCTGGATTAGCAATTATTCAAGGTTATAACCTTGAGCATTTCGCTATTCAAAGCGTTAGAAAGGATTATCAACACTTTTATGAAGAAGCGTTGAAAATCAGACAACTAGGTGGTTATCCACCCTTTAGTGAGATGTCACAAATTATTGGTAGCGGACCTGGATTTTTAAATACATACCAACAAATGTATTTATTAAAAGAACTTATTGCAAAAGAAAATATTAGAGTATTGGGTCCAACCGAAGCATTTATTTTTAAGCAAGGTCGTAATTATCGTTTTAAATTAACTATAAAGCATAAGAAAACTGATTTAGATAAAATAATAATGTTAACTAGAGAATTAAATACCAAAGATATAAAAATTAATTACACACCATTTTTGGATGTAGAATAGAGGGATAGCATGAAACTTGTCTTTATGGGAACTCCAGAATTTGCGGTTCCAATTTTAAATAACTTAATCAAAGAATTCGATGTTATTTTAGTAGTTACACAACCGGATAAACCCGTCGGCAGAAAACGTATTATGACCGCTCCTCCTGTTAAGAAAGTAGCAATTGAAGCGAATATTCCAGTTTTTCAACCGATCAAACTTAGAGACGATTATCAAAAGATAATTGATTTAAAACCAGATTACATTATTACTGCCGCCTATGGTCAAATGTTACCAAAACGATTGATTGAAGCGATTCATGCTATTAATGTCCATGGTTCAATTTTACCTTCATATCGTGGGGGTGCCCCCATTCAAAAAGCAATTATGAATCTTGATAATCAGACTGGTATTACAATTATGAAGATGGAGTATAAAATGGATAGTGGAGACATTTATTACCAAGAAAGTCTACCTATCTTACCAAATGATACCACTACTACTTTAACCAATAAGTTAAGCTTTTTAGGGGCAGATATGATTATTCATTATTTAAAGAATATACAATTATATCCGCCAATTAAACAAGATGAGGATGAAGTTAGTTTTGCTTACAATATTACTTTTGAAGATCAAATTATTAATTGGAACCAAACTGAAGAATTTATCAATGCTCATGTCAGAGCAATGTTAGATGATCCCGGAGCAGTTACATACTACAATAACCATATATTAAAAATATATGAAACTAAGAAAAGTGATATAATAACTAATGAAGTTCCAGGTACAATTATTTCACTTGATAAAAAAATTGCTGTTAGTTGTATTAATGGGGCAATTGAAATCGAGAAACTGCAGCTTTCAGGCAAAAAAATGATGTCAGCTAAGGAGTTTCTTAACGGTCAAACCATCCTAAAGGTGGGGACTACTTTTGGAAAGGAAGAAAATTATGAGTGAGAGAGTAAAAATTGTCTTTACAAGAGAAGAAATGTTTGAAATGAATGTAGAGACTTTAAAATCAAGAGGAGTTAGCATTGAAGATATTGCTAAGGTAACTTTTGATCAACAAAGAAAATATACCAAAGACATTGAGTTCAAAACATGTATTGAGTCGGTTGAAAAAATTATTTCATTTCGAGATACTTTTCACTACATTCAATTAGCTGTTGCGATTGATGTGATGGCAGAGAAAAAAATGTTGCCGCAACCTCTACAAGATATTGTCTATCAAGATTTAGGTTTATTTGGTGTTGATGAAGTAATGGGGCTTGACGTTGCCGGTACTTACGGAACAATTGGTCAAACTAATTTTGGAGATATAGATGTTAATAAACCTGGAATTGTAAAAAAGCTTAATGACGATGGAAAAGAAGATGGTGTTTGTCACACATTTTTAGATGATATTGTTGGTGCGATTGCAGCAGCAGCTTCCACTAGAGTTGCACAAGTTATGAATGAGAGTGATGCTCATATAAAAGAATTTGAATTAATATCTTTATTTGATCAAGAACTGGATTGATATAATTGAAGAAAGAAAAAACAACAAGAGAAAAATTTAACATCAAGAAATTGAGCAAATCATTATTTGCTCGCTTTTTTGGTTTTGAAGAAGGCATCGATATTACTAATGAAATAGAAGTCTTGAAACGAAGAAACATTGTTATCAAAAACATTATTTTAGTTTCAAATATTTTCTATTTTTTCTTAATGTTAATTGTTTCTTTAGTATCAACTGACAAAAATGATCAAATATTTAACTGGGTAGTAACAGCGGCAACTTTTCCTTTAACAATTGTGATTAACTATTTCCTATCATCTCTGATATATAAAAATTCAAAGCAAGAATCAGATAATTTAGCAAGCCAACAAATAGCTATGTATTTTGCTGTTGTATATTTGTTTTTGTCTGCAACACTATTTTATTTAAAAGTTCACAACGTTAATGGATTAGAAACATTTTCATATATTTTATTTTATTATGTGGTTGCTGTTATATCTCTTTATCAAGACAAAAAAGTGTTATTGAACGGAGCACTAGGGTTATTTTCAATCTTAACTATTTTACACTTTTTTGTTACATACTATTCACCAACGATCATTAGCAACGGTGGTAATGCAGTTAATTTAATGTTTGCTGATATTGGACTTAGAAGTTTAATTTTTGTAATTTATATTACGGCTTTATACGCAACCGTATCAATTGCACAGTACATGCATAGCGAAAGAATCTCTGAACTTATCAAGCGAAAAGAAGTAGAAAATGATTTTCAAAATATATCAAGTGATTTATTTAAAGTAGTATTATCTAGTTCAAAAGCTTTTTTTAATCTTAAACGAGCCGAACAAGTTAATAATATCGCAATGAAATTAGCCCAACTTTATGGATTTTCAAGAAATAATTTAATAGAACTTGAAAATTATTCGTTGATTCATTTGCGATATCAAGAAATTGAAAATATTGATCAAAAAGTTAGTGATAGTGATTATGATGGCTTACGCGATAAAACTAAATTAGCTGCTAATATTTCTAAACGAATTCAATTAGCACAAAAGTGTGAAGATATTGCTAGAGGTCAAGTTGAAGGAAGTCTTTCACAATCTTTTGTTTATGAGATGAATAAATTGCAGCAAACAGTTGACGCTCAAATCATCTTACTAGCTGATTTGTATATTACAATGCGAGCAGCTGAACCTTATAAAAGACCACAGACCCACTCCGCAGTTATGAAAGTTTTTGACAACGAATTTAGTGTATTCTTTAACAAAGAATTGTTACAAATATTTGTAGCATTTAATCAAGAATTTGCTAACATTTATGATAATTTTTAGTTATTGTTAAACATTTGATTTGTAATTAGTTTTAAGATATAATATAAATGATTCTTATTAAGAACTACCTAGGTTAGTCGCCGTTATGGTAGTAGCAACCTATTCAATTAGGTGCTAAGACGAGGGGGAAACCCAACAATAAGGAAAGTGAACTTGACGCTTTCCGGCGTCTTTTTTTATGAATTTGAAAGATAAAACAAGGAGGAAGTATACTCGAACATTTCAAATTCACGGTAATAGAGTATACAATAATATAATGAAAGTTTTTACAAGCGAATCAGTTACTGAAGGTCATCCAGATAAATTAGCTGATTATATCGCTGATAGTATTTTAGATGCCATTTTATCAATTGATCCCAAAGCGCGCGTGGCCTGTGAGGTATCAGTTACTACCAATTTTTGTTTAATATATGGCGAAGTAAAATCACACGCTCGAGTTGATTATATTGCGATTGCTAAAGAAGCTATCAAAGCAGTTGGTTATGTTGATGATGAGTTAGGATATGATGCTGATAAAGTTGAATTTTTAGTAAAATTTGATGAACAATCAGCTGATATTTCAGCTGGAGTTGACGGTAAAGAAGAGCAGGGTGCTGGTGATCAAGGCATTGTTTTTGGCTATGCAATTAATGAAACTGAAGAAAAAATGCCTTTGGCAATTACTCTTGCTAATCAATTATCACAACGATTAGCATATGTTAGAAAAAACAATATTTTACCATTGCTTGGACCAGATGGTAAGACACAAGTAACAGTTGAGTATGATGATCAAGGAAATGTTTTAAGAGTTGATACAGTTGTTGTATCAACGCAACACCGATCTGAATATGACTTAAAAGACGTAAGAGCAGATGTAAAAAGAGAAGTCATTGATTTTATCATACCTAGAGAATTAGTTGATGATAAAACTGTTTATCACATTAATCCGGCTGGCAATTTTATCATCGGAGGACCGCATGGTGATGCTGGTTTAACCGGTAGAAAACTGATTGTTGATACCTACGGCGGTTATGCGAAACATGGTGGTGGTGCCATGAGTGGTAAGGACTCATCTAAAGTCGATCGCAGTGGCGCTTATATTGCTAGATATTTAGCAAAAAATATCGTTGCATCTGGTATTGCTCATGAATGCGAAATTCAATTAGGTTATGCTATAGGGGTATCAAAACCTGTCAGTGTTAATGTTAATACTTTTAATACGGGCAAAGTAAGTGATGAATTAATTAAAAAGACAGTAATTGAAAAATTTGATTTAACACCAAGAGGAATTGTTAATCGCTTGGGATTAGAAAAACCAGTCTTCAAAAAAACCGCTGCTTATGGGCATTTTGGGCGATCATTTGCTTGGGAAGAAACCGATAGTGTTATTATTTTTAAAAAACTCACTAAATAAAAAATGTGATAAAAATCAATTTAAAAATACAATTTGTGTAAATAAATACGAATTGTATTTTTTTATTGACAAGAAGATATTGTTAGGAAAAAGCGCAAAAAATAAAGGAGCGGAAGCCATAAAATTTAGAGAAGACAACCTAATTACCAAAATTTCAAAAGAGAAACTTGTTAATCCAAATCCGCAATATAAGGAATCTTCAAACATATTATACATATTACAAATACATTTATAATTTATTTGTGACAATAATGAAATTCACATTAATAAGCAAATAGATTTAACTATTAAAATAAAGTACTAGATTCGTGACTAGTTAAATATTTTTTCAATCTGGCCACTTTTTTATTTTTATTAGTCAATTTTATATTTTAGATATTAATTTTGGTACCCCTACCACCCCCCTTTTTCTTGCTAATACTATATATATATAGTAAAATATAAGAAGTTAGGATGTGGTATATTTATGCTTAAGAAATTTTTTGACCCATCAAGAAAAGTTTTAAAAGAGTCAGCTAAAATAGCCGAACTGGTTGTTAAGCAACATGAAAATTATAAATCTTTTTCGGATGAAAAAATTAAAGAAGAGACTAAACAATTTAGAAAAAGAATTCAAGAAGGTGAAACGTTAGACGATATTATTGTTGATGCTTTCGCTTTAGTGCGAGAAGCATCAATTAGAGTAACTGGATTAGAACCATATTTTGTTCAAATTCAAGGTGCTTATATTATTCATCATGGAAATATTGCCGAAATGAAAACTGGTGAAGGTAAAACTTTGACTGCTGTTATGCCGGCTTATTTAAATGCTTTAGCTGGTGATGCTGTTCATATTGTAACGGTTAACGAATATTTAGCTAAACGTGAAGCTGAAGGAGAAATAGGCGATTTATTTCGCTTTTTAGGTTTAACTGTAGGTCTAAATTTACGGGAGTTATCACCATCTCAAAAACGAGAAGCTTATAATTGTGATATTTTATATTCAACCAATAGTGAACTTGGATTTGACTACTTAAGAGATCACATGGTTGTTCACAGGGCTGATATGGTTCAGCAACGTGGTTTGCAATATGCGATTATTGATGAGGTTGACTCGATTTTAATTGATGAAGCTAGGACGCCTTTAATTATTTCGGGCGGAGCCAAAGATACTCATAATTTATATCGGCAAGCCGATCGATTTGCCAAATCAGTTCGTGAAGATGAATATGAAATCGATATCGAATCCAGAAGCATAGAATTATTGCCAAAAGGAATTGAGCGAGCTGAACAAGTTTTTAAAATTGATAATTTATATGATATTAAAAACGTTAGTTTACTCCATCATATTAACAATGCTCTAAGAGCTAATAAACTAATGTCTCGCGATAAGGAATATGTTGTTCAAGAAGGCGAAGTTTTAATTGTTGACGGATTCACTGGTCGTATTTTAAGGGGTCGTCAGTTTTCTGAAGGGCTTCATCAGGCGTTAGAAGCGAAAGAAAACGTCGAAGTTAAAAAAGAGACAATTACGGTTGCCACGATAACTTATCAAAACTTCTTTAGGATGTATTCTAAACTATCTGGTATGACAGGTACTGCAAAAACTGAAGAAGAAGAATTTAGAGAAATTTATAACATGATTGTTGTTGAAGTTCCTACTAACGCGCCAGTTATTAGAGAAGATGCTGTTGATATGTTATTTGCTAGTTCTGATGCTAAATTTAAGGCTTTAATTGGTGAAGTTAAAGAGCGTCATGCCAAGGGACAACCAATTTTAATTGGGACAATAGCGGTTGAAACATCTGAATATTTATCAAGATTACTTCGTGAAGAACGAATTCCTCATGAAATTTTAAATGCTAAAAATCACGCTAGAGAAGCTGATATCATTGCCAATGCAGGTCTTAAAGGCTCAGTAACGATTGCCACCAACATGGCAGGTCGTGGAACTGACATCAAACTAGGTGAAGGAGTTGTTGAGTTAGGAGGAT
Organism: uncultured Acholeplasmataceae bacterium; assembly: GCA_964600625.1. GTDB lineage: Bacteria > Bacillota_I > Bacilli_A > Acholeplasmatales > Acholeplasmataceae > DUQW01. The sequence goes on along the minus strand of CAZRJV010000013.1, from coordinate 5,141 downwards.
TAGCAGTTATCGGTAGTGAGCGACACGAATCAAGAAGAATTGATAACCAGCTACGTGGACGCAGTGGTCGTCAAGGAGATCCGGGATATTCTCGCTTTTACTTGTCTGCTGATGATGAATTATTAATGAGATTTGGTGGCGAGAGATTCCGCAACCAAATGGAAATGATTGCAAATCTACAAGGGGGCGCTGATGAAGCGCTAACTTCAAAAATGTTTGCTAGGTTTGTAGCAAACGCTCAAAAAAGAATTGAAGGTATGAACTATGATACTCGTAAATCAGTTTTAAAATATGATGATGTTATGCGTCAGCAAAGAGAAATTATTTATGCTGAACGTCGTTTAATTTTAACTAGCGAAGGTATTGAAGAGCATGCTTTAAATATGGTTAATAGAGGAATTACTCAAACAATTCCTAATTTTATCGACTTTGCTGGTCGCCAAGAAATAATCAATTATGATGCTGTTTTAAGACATTTTGATGGCAACATGTTTAAAAAAGGCACAATTGTTGAAGAAGAATTAAGAGAAATTAACAATGCTGAAGATTTAACTAATTATTTATTAGAAAAAGCAAGATTAGAAGTTGAACAAAAAAAGGAAGCTGTTCCACCTCAATTATTCCAAGAATTCTTAAAAGTAGTTTTATTACGGGTGATTGATACCTATTGGATGAGACACATTGATACGATGAGTGAACTAAGACAAGCAGTTGGATTACAAGCGTATAGTCAAACTAATCCTTTAATTGTCTATCAACAAGAAGGTCGTCGTCTATTTGATGAAATGGTTAGTGGTATGACTGAAGATACTACTAAGTATATCTTAAGAGCAACTATTGAATACAATGTTCAAAGAGAACAAGTAGTAAAAAACACTTCTACTAATCAAGGGGAAGAAGTTACAAGAAAAAGACCTAAAGTTCAAAAACAAAGAGGTCGCAAGCAACCCTGGAGTCGCTAAATGGAAAAATATGAAATCAATAAACTAATAACTGAATACGGTCAAAAACTAGATGATTTAGCTAAAGCCTTAGATATTGGCGCTATTGAACTAGAACTAAAGGATTTGAATGCGGAAATGTTGGATCCTAATTTTTGGGATAACCAACAAAAAGCTCGCAAAACGACTAAGAGAATTAGTGAAATTGAGCAAAATTTAACCACGATAAAACAACTCCAAATTGAGTATCAAAATCTCGTAGAATGGTTAGAAATAAGTGAAGAAGGTAGTGAAGAATGGACAATCTTAGTCGTTGATTTGAATAAATTTTCAAATCAAATTGAAGAGTTTTCGATTCAAACACTACTAAATGAACCATACGATAACAATAACTGTATTTTACAAATTCATGCCGGTGCTGGCGGCACCGAAGCCCAAGATTGGGCTGAGATGCTTTACCGGATGTATTTAAGATACGCAGTTAGAAAAGGTTACAGCACCGAGGTTATTGATTTTCAACCAGGTGATGAAGCGGGCATTAAAGGAGCGACCATTCTAATTTCTGGTGATCTGGCATATGGTCATTTAAAAGCTGAAATTGGAATTCATCGCTTAGTTAGAATTTCTCCATTTGACGCTAACAAAAAAAGGCATACTTCGTTTGCTAGTGTTGAGGTAGTACCGGAGATAGATGATGAAATTGTTATCGATATTAAAGAAGAAGATATCAAAGTTGATGTCTATCGTTCAAGTGGTGCTGGTGGTCAGTCAGTAAACACAACCGACTCGGCGGTCAGAATTACCCATTTACCAACTAAGGTTGTTGTGACGTGTCAAAATGAGCGTAGCCAAATTAAAAACCGTGAAATGGCTTTAAAGATCTTACAATCGAAGTTAGTTCAATTAGAAATTCAAAAAAAGGAAGAAGAACTAGCTAATATCAAAGGGGAACAAAAATCAATCGGTTGGGGTTCACAAATTCGTTCATATGTTTTTCATCCCTATCAAATGGTAAAGGATTTAAGAACTAATGAAGAAACAAGTCAAATTGATGACGTAATGGATGGCAAGATTGATCAATTTATCAATGCCTATTTAAAATGGAGATAAGATATGGAATCAAAGTTAATTAAAAAAATGCACCACAAACAATATGCTGAAATTACTTTAGGTGTTGTTGTGATGGCTATTGGCTTTTATTTTTTCTATATTCCCATGGATTTAAATACCGGAGGGGTTGGGGGACTAAGCTTAGTAATTGCTCAACTAATTAAAAAAGATTGGTTTAAATTAAGTTATGTTGTCTACTTTTTAAACATTGTGTTATTAGCTGTTTCATATTTTACTCTTGGAAAAAGGTTTTTCCTAAGAACACTTTTTCCAACGGTATTATATCCAACGGTTATTTTCTTACTAGAAATATTTCAAGTTCCGACTGATTTAATTTTTAGATCTTTCCCAATTGATGCTACTAACACTTCTAAGTTAATTATTGGAACGGTCTTTGGTTCTTTAACGGTTGGCTTTGGGCTAGGAACTGTATTTAAAAATAATGCGACAACTGGTGGGATGGATATTGTTCAAAAGATTGTAAATAAATATTTACGTGTTCCATATTCAGTCGCCATTTATGGCACTGACGGAATTATTGTTTTATTAGGATTATTAGTTTTCGATGTCGAAAACATTTTATACGGTATCATATCAGTATTTATTGTTGGTTTAGTCGTTGACAAAATCATATTTAATGGTCGACTTGGATTTACAGCATTCATTATTACTTCATCCAAGCATGAACAAGATATTAAAGAAGCCATTATTAATGATTTAAGTCGTGGCTTTACGAAAGTTCAAGTGACTGGTGGGTATACCGATCAAGAGCGGACATTAATTATATGTACGATTGGAAGAAATCAAAGTTTTGATTTAAAAGAAATGGTTTTAACTCATGATCCAAATGCTTTTACTTTTGTTGTTGAAACAAGAGAAGTTGTTGGTTATGGGTTTAAACAACGAGGTGAAGATTAATGCAAGACCCAAATTATAATTATCAACCAAATAATCATCAACCTAGAAAATCACCACAAACAAATCGCACGTTATTGACAGTTGTTTATATTTTGTCGGTAGTTTTGGCTTTTTTCTTTGGTTATACTATAACAAGAATAACTTCAGGCGAGGGACTTTTAAAACCCCCAATTGGTCAACAGCAAGTTGTTGATCGCTTTGAACCAATTTATGATTTATTAGATAAAGATTTTTATCAAGAGTTTGACGAACCACAAGCGTTTATTGACCAAATATATGCGATTGTGGCATCTGTAAATGACCCTTATACTAGAGTTAACCAAGTGTTTCTCTCTGATTTGTCAACCACTAGTGCTTTACCAGACTATCAAAGTGGTATTGGCACAACAAAACTTGAGTCAGAAACTTTTGAAGGGCTAGGAGTAACTTTAAGTTATCAAGACTTTGCAATGGTAGTTAGTAGTGTTATGAGGGGTAGTCCCGCTGAAAAAGCCTACATTTATCCCGGAGATAAAATAATTGGAGTTATTGTTTCCGGACAAAGAATAAATTTTAAAAATGAACGTTTAGCAGAGATTCAAGCAATTGAGTTAGTCAGAGGAGTCAAGGGTCAAGTTAAAACACTAACCTTACAAAGATTAGATAACTCTATCGTTGATGTCGTCGTGATTTATGATGAGTTTCCAACACCAACTGCTTTTGCCAAAACAATCAATTCAGAGACAGGATATATAAAAATCAATAGTTTTGAATCGTCAACTGTTAATGCTTTTAAAGAAGCGCTAGAAGATTTGGAAAATTCTATTCTAAAAGAAGCAACTGACACTTTAATTATTGATTTAAGAGGTAATCCTGGTGGAAAACTAGATAGTGTTGTTGCGATTATGCAACAATTAATAGTCCGTAGTGATGATGTCGTAGTTGGAATCAAATCGACTAAAAGTGGTCGGGTCTATCAATATAAAGGTGGACTATCACAACCAAAGCCATATGATATTAAAGTATTAGTTGACGGCGGTTCAGCTTCGGCTTCCGAGGTTTTAGCAGCGGCACTATATTTTTCAGGAAATTATCAAATTTATGGAACTCAAACATTTGGTAAAAACGTCTTTCAAAATACGAAACAAATAATTGTTCCGTATTCTAAAACTCAATCATTTGTAGTTGAAATTAGTTATACCGAAGGATATTGGTTTTATGGTCGCCAAGAAATTATTAATAATGAGACTAACCCAATTCCGGTAATTGAAATTTTACCAACCGATTTTCAAACCTTTGAAGTGCCAAAATATGTTAAAGATGTCACACTTGACGAAGTTAACCAAGAAACAATTCCGGAAGTCCAACATTTTTTAAACACCATTTATAATTTAGATATTAGAACAGATGGATATATTGATACTGAGACTTTTGAAGCGATTAAAAGGTTTCAAAGTGACAATGATATAGTAGCTAGTGGCGTTTATAACTTAGAAACTTCACATTTAATGTATACAATCTATTACAACAATTTAGACGATTTAACAAAAGATAATCAAATTATTTCTTTATTAACATGAAAATAATTAAGGAAAAATCTAGTTATTATTTGGTAACGGATACCGATAAAATCAAAATTGAAGTAGAAGTTGTTCAAAAGTATCGACTTTACAACAACTTAAACATTTTAGATATTAACTTGATTTATCAAGAAAACCAATACTATTATTATTACAAACTCGCCATAAAAAGGCTGGCTAAGATGCAAAGTGAAGCGATGTTGAGAAACTACTTATTTGAAAAAGATGCTTCTAATGCCATTATTAATCAAGTTATTGTAACGTTAAAAAATCATCGTTACCTTGATGATTATCAATATGCTTTTAATTATACTGAACTAAAGATGCACAATTGGGGTCCTAAAAAAATACAATCCCAACTAATTAAAAACGGTGTAAATCAAGATATAATTGATGAAGTTATCGCTAGAATCAATGAACGAGAAATTCTTGTTAATTTGATTAGTAAAGAAATGACGAAGATAAAATCATCAATTCATGATTTTAAACAAAAAACTATTAAAAAATATTTTCAAAAAGGTTTTAGCTTAGAAATAATTAAAGCGGTTGTGGAAGAAACATTGACTGATCTTGATTATGATGAAAGTAAAGCCATCGAAAAAGATTATAACAA
>CAZRJV010000012.1:0-25301 GCA_964600625.1 uncultured Acholeplasmataceae bacterium | reverse complement strand
ATTTCTTGTTGTCTCTGGTTTTGGTGAAGTAATCGCTATTTTTTGGCCAATTAAAGCATTTAATAGACTTGACTTGCCAACGTTTGGTCTTCCAATAATTGCAACAAAACCAGATTTAATTGGAATCACCTTCAAATTCTTCAAATGCGTACGGAAGTAACTTTGCTAAAGTTGTTTCTTCAACATCTCCTACTAGGTTAGTTAAATATACTTTAGAATTTTTAGGCATTAACTCAACCATCACTTGACGGCAAGCCCCGCACGGAGAAATTGGTTGAGGGGTATCACCCGTAACATAGATAGCTTTTATATCATTTGGGTTATAGCCTTGCGTAATTAATGAAAAAAGTCCGTTTCTCTCAGCACAGCTAGTTAATCCATATGACACATTTTCAATATTAGCTCCGTGTATAAAAGTACCGTCATTTAGTTCAATGGCAGCACCAACTTTAAATTTAGAATAAGGCACATATGCCTTTTCTCTAGCTAGTTTAGCTTCTTTGATTCCCTTTTCCATTTATTATTTCACCCTTTCTAATTTCGCTTTTTTTAAAATTTCTTCTGTTAATAAATTCATAGTTTGTTCTTCATCAGATGTTTCATGGTCATATCCCTTTAAGTGTAGATATCCATGCACTGCCAAGAATGATATTTCACGTTCTTCACTATGTCCGTATTCTAAAGCTTGTCGCTTCATTGTTGGTAGTGAAATAAAAATATCACCATTGGAATTAATATCTTCATCATTAATAAAACTTAAAACATCTGTTGGTTTATCGATATTACGAAATTGATTGTTTAAACCTTTAATAGTTTCATCATCAATTAAAATAATGTTAATGTTTTGTTTGTCTTTAAGACGTTTAAAAACTTTTTTTAATGTTTTTTGATATTGTTTGATGTTGTCTTGAGTTTGGTTAAAAATATTAATTTTCATTCTTTTCATACCTCTCAAGAATGTGTTGGACTAAAGGATGCCTAATAACATCAATTCTTTCAAATTCAATGATTTCAACTTCGTTTAATTCTTTTAATAATGAAATTGCTTGATTAAGTCCGGACTTAACATTATTTTTTAAGTCTGTTTGAGTTGGATCCCCAGTAACAATCATTTTAGAACCAAAACCTAGTCTTGTTAAAAACATCTTCATTTGACTAGTAGTAGTGTTTTGAGCTTCATCTAAAATAATAAATGCATTTTCAAGGGTTCGACCTCTCATATAAGCTAATGGAGCTATTTCAATAACGCCTTTATCTAATAAGGTTTGGGTTTGTTCTAAACCTAACATTTCATATAAAGCGTCATATAACGGAATTAAGTATGGATCAACTTTTTCTTTTAAATCCCCAGGTAAGAAACCTAGTGACTCGCCAGCTTCTACGACTGGTCTTGTTAAAACAATCTTTTTAACTTCGCCCCTTTTTAATTCCTTAACTGCAAAAGCTACCGCTAGATAAGTCTTGCCAGTGCCAGCAGGACCAACACCAAAAGTTAATGGGTTATGTTCGATCGCATTTAAATATCTAACTTGATTAAATGTTTTTGGATAAATTGATTTACCGTGATTATTGACGAGCAATCGTCGGCGATTTTTATATAATTCAAAAACTCCGTTTAACCGGTTTTCAACTGCCAGATTAATAACATAAATAATATCTCTTTCTTGTAGTGCTATTTTAGACTCTGCTATTTTTACTAATACAGAAAAAATGGCTTCTAAAAGTTGCACTTGCTCAGCATTAGCATCAGTAACTATTTCATCACCATAAATAGAAACAGTTATTCCTAACTGTTGTTTAAAAATTTCTAAATTTCGGTCATGTACACCAACTAAATTAGCAATTGCCACAGCGTTGGAAATTTTAGTTTTCAGTATCAAATATAACTCACCCACTATCTCATTAATTATACCACACTTTATTAGTAAATACTTTACTAATATTTAGCGATATTTAACTAAAAACGTTTCCGGTGATTAAAATATTGAAAATGTTGAATAAAAAAAGCCGTTGCCGGCTTTAAATTTATCTTCCTTGTGATTTTTTTGCTCTAGTGCGATTTGCTTTTTGTTTCAATTTTCTATCGACACTAGGTTTGACATAATATTCGCGCTTACGTGCTTCAGCAAGGGTACCTGATTTTGAAACATCACGCTTAAAACGATGCAATGCATCCTCAAGTGATTCTTTATCTCTTACAACAGTTTTGGACATCTTCAGCCCTCCTTCCGCTACATAACAATGATATTATATCTAATTTTATTTAAGTTGTCAAAAATGATAATCAAACAATTAACATTCTAGAAACGAATGCTAAAGTAATAAAAATAATTGACAATACTAAAACTGAGATATTTAAAATTCTTTCAAAGCCGCGAGCTTTTTGATTTTTGAATAATTCAGATCTGGCGCCGCTAAATGCATCTTTAATATCGTCTTGAGCATTTTGCATCAAAACAATTCCAATTAGCAGGATTGCAGATACCAAAACTATATAATCAACCCATAACATAGTTATACCTCCTAAAACAAATCAATTTTACCAAGTTTAGGTCTAATTGTCAATTTTTATTATTCTATATGATAAAATATGCTTGAAAGCAGGTGAAATTATGAAAATTATTCGGTTCGCACTTGGAGAATACCAAAGCAATTGTTACATAATTTCTTTTGATAAAGAAGCAATTATAATCGATCCGGGATATGAAAATGAAGTCGTTATTCCTTATTTAGTAAAAGAAAATTTAACACCAAAAATTATCTTTTTAACACACGGACATTTTGATCATATTGGTGGCGTTAATCAATTAAAAAATCACTTCAAAAACCTTGAAGTGATCATTCATAAATATGATTTAATTTGGTTAGATGATAATGATTATAATTTAACTAAACAAGAAGTCATAGCTGACCGAGTTATAACAAATGAACGAAACCTTTCTTTTAACGATCATTCATTTGAAATTATTCTAACACCAGGACATAGTGCTGGTGGAATGTCATTAAAAATTGGAAAACACTTATTTAGTGGCGACACCTTATTTAAAATGAGTATTGGTCGCTATGATTTACCATTTGCTAATCAAGTTGATTTGTTTCAATCGATTAAAAAACTATATTTGTTAGATGAAGAAACAATTGTTTATCCCGGCCACGGTGATAAGACAACAATTGGATTTGAAAAACGTCATAACCCCTTTATAAAAGGTTAATCGTCTTTTCTATAAAAATGAGCGAGGCCGCCACGAGCGGTCTCTTTATATTTAATGTCCATATCTAGTCCGGTTTGATACATTGTATCTACTACCATATCAAAAGTAATTTTATGAGAATCAGTTAGAACCATAGCTAAACCACAAGCATTAATAGCTCGCATAGCTCCAACAGCATTTCTCTCAATACAAGGTATTTGTACATAACCATCAACTGGGTCACAAGTTAGTCCTAGACTATGTTCTAAAGCTATTTCAGCTGCTGCCTCTATTTGAGCAATCGGTAATCTAAACATCGCGGCATGAGCTGCAGCTGCCATCGCTGAAGCACTTCCGACTTCGGCTTGACATCCACCAATTGCGCCACTAATAGTGGCGTTTTTACGAATTAAAACTCCAATTAAACCCGCTACAGCAAGTCCTTCTAAAACACGAGCTCTCGTGATGAAGTCATATTTTTGATCCATGTAATATAATACTGAAGGCAAAATACCACAAGCACCACAAGTTGGGGCGGTAACTATTAATCCACCAGCTGCGTTTTCTTCATTAACCGCAAAGGCAAATGCGCTAACTAACCGGTTTTCGCGAATCTCTGCCGGTTCATTTTTCATCTTTGGATTGGCTAACAATGGGGCCCGGCGTTTTACTTGAAGTGGTCCGGGAAGGACTCCTTCAGTCTTTAGTCCTCGTTCGATTGAGGATAACATTGCTTCATAGACAGTATCCAAATATTCTAAAACTTCAAGTCCTTCGTGCTTAATTATATATTCATAAAGAGAAATATTATTTTCTAAACAATAATTTCGAATATCATCAAATTTGGAATGAGGATAAACAACCTTTTGTGCTGGTTGTTCGACTCCAATTTCTTCAATATCCCCACCACCAATACTATTAAATTCATATTTAGCAATTTTTTCATCATTTTTTATGACTTTAAATGAAATATGGTTGGGATGAAGATGATTATTGATAATTCTTTTAAACGATGTTTTATCGGGATCCAATGCTTTACCAATTGCAAAATCTGTTAAGTGTCCTTCTCCTGTTAAAGCAAGGGAATTAAAGAGCGTTATCTCAAAAAAATCGGCATCAGGATGTCGTTTTTTTACTATTTCAGCTGCAAGTGCGGGACCCATAGTATGTGAACTAGATGGTCCGACCCCAATTTTGAATAAGGTTTTAATTGACGTCATTACTTGTACCCTCCTAATAACTGTTTTATTTAAATATATTAATCTATTCTTCTACTATTAATCATATCATATTTTATTGATTTTACCAATCTGTTTTTACCAAAAAAACAGAAACCTAGGATGGTTTCTGTTTCAATATAAAATTTAAATTTTTAATGTTTATGATTTAGCGTAAAGTGAGTAAACACTATTGATAGTTATTGGATCATAAGGTCTTGTAAAATCATCGTTTAAAAACCATTCGTAGTCACCTTCAGGAAAATTAGAGAAAGCTGCTACATCATTTTTATTAACTACTTTGACAACTTCACCATCAACGTGAAATTTTACAAAGTTAGTTAGGACTAATTTTATTTTATAATCCTTAGCACCCCAAAAATTATTCAAGTTAATCACGATATCTTTGTCATAATCCTTGGGAACTACAATCCCAGTAAAGTCAGTTCTCAATTCGCCGCCAACCATAATGCTATTAATTTTAATTCCTTTTGTTTTTAAAACTTGGTCAACAATGACAATATCACTGTTTCCACTTGGTGTTATTAAAATAGACTTGCTCTCTTGATCTACTTCTACAATCGCTTCATTAGACTTCGGCGATTGCGCAACAAAACCAAAACTATACAATAATGCAATCACAATTAAACTAAATAAAATTAAAACCCATGGAGCTTTTTTCACAATTACACCTCACTTAACACTTTTCACTAATAGTTTATCATAAAAAGATAAATAATCATAGATTAATTTAAACTATTTTCCACCTATTGCTAAATTACCAACATAAACTGTTGGACTGCCGATGCCGCTCAGTTCAGAAATTTTGAGGTCATCACCAATTGTTTTAATTGATTTTAATATATCGAAGAAATTTCCCGATACTACAATCATGTTAACAGGATGGTCTATTTTACCATTAATAATTTTAAAACCACTTGCTTGTAAATTAAATGAGCCCGAAATAACCTGAACGCCGGCATGAACACCTTGCAACTCAGTAATATATATTCCGTCATTAATTGGCGCTATTAATTCATCAAAAGAAACTACACCTGGTTTTAAGAAAAAGTTAGTCATAGTTAAACGACCACCAAAACTATTTCCAGTAGGTTCTTCATTAAAGATTGCTGCTGTTTTTAAATCATGTATAAACCCCTTAAAGACGCCATTTTCAACAATATGTTTTGTGCGGCAAGCAACGCCTTGATCGTCAAAAGAATATTGGAAAGTAGCATCACTAGAAAGTGGGTCATCAATTAGTGTAATACTTTCTAATGCGATTTTTTCGCCAACCTTATCCGTTAAGGCTGTCATATTACGATAAGCTGCGGCTCCACTAAAGATCGATGAAAATGCTTGTAGTAAGGTTGCAAATCGTTCATTTGAGAATACAACTGGATAAGTTCCTGATTTTATTTCTTGGCCGCCTAATTTGCTAGTTCCATCTTTAATGGTTTCTTCTGATAACAAATAAGGATCAAAATCCTTGAATTGTTTAGCAACTTTAATCTTAAATGATGTTTTAATATCTTCATCTTTTCTAAAGACACCATAACTGTAAGCATAAGCATATGATTTAATTCTTGAAAGATTTAACCCTTTAGAGTTAACTAGGTTTGTCTCAACGAAAGTTTCACTATAACTAGTACTTTCAACTTGAGAAACGTATTCATTTTTACTAATTTCAGATTCTAGTTTCAATAATAAATTAACTTTATCTTCAAATGAAATTTGATCAAAGTCGAATGTAGTATCAACTAAATCAGGATAACTTTTAGATCCTTCATATATAATTGCTGGTTCTTCAACCGTTAAACTTTTAGCGTTTTCAATTAAACGATTTAACATTTTATCAATATTTTCATCACTTAAATTTTCAACATTAAGTGAGGTGTATTTACCATTGTAAATGCCTCTTATTGAAACTTCATGTAAATCACTTTTAGAATATTCTTCAACTTTTCCTTGATAAATTGATAGTGATAAATCCTTCGATTTAACAGCATAAATTTCTAAATCTGTTAACCCCTTATCAAGTCCCATTTTAATCCATTTATTATACATTATTGGCCACCTCCACCAACGGTCATGTTTTGCACACGAATTGCCGGTTGTCCAACATCAACTGGTATTGAACCACTACCTGCTCCACACATACCTTGAGCTAGTTCTAAATTATCAGCTACCATATCAACATGTTTTAAAACTTCGCCACCGTGACCGATTAACATCGCACCCTTAACAGGTTCAGCGATCTTACCATTTCTAATATAATAACCTTCCATCACAGCAAAATTAAATTCACCAGTAGCTGGATTAACCGAACCGCCACCTAATTGTTTAGCAAATAATCCATATTCAGTATTGGCAATCAAATCTTCAAATTTAGACTCACCTGCAGCGATATAAGTTGAATTCATTCGTGATGTTGGAGAATATTTATACGACTCGCGCCTTGAAGAACCATTTGGTTCCATCTTCATACGTTTTCCGTTACGATAATCAATTAAATAACCCTTTAAGATGCCGTTTTCAATTAGTAAGTTCTTTTGAGGAGCATTTCCTTCATCATCAGAATTCATTCCGCCCCACGCACCATCGATCGTACCATCATCATAAGCAGTAACAACTTCACTAGCTACAATTTCACCAAGTTTGTTTGCAAACGGTGATAAACCTTTAGAAACCGAAGATGCTTCAAGTGGATGACCACAAGCTTCGTGAAAAATTACGCCACCAAAACCATTATTTAAAACAACGGTCATAATTTGTGGTTTAATTACTTCAGCCCCTAATATTCTAATTGCTGTTTGTGAAACATCATCAGCTAGTTCATCAAAATTATGATTTGCCATAAATTCAAAGCCAGCCCGTGCACCAGGAGCTGTGTATGAGTCTTGCATACCATTTTCATCTTTAGCAACTGCTGTTAAGGCAAACCTAATATAGGGCCTAAAATCAGTTTGATAAACTCCGCGGTTATTAGCAATTACAACCGTTTGCTCACTTTCAAATATATTCATGACTCCCTGAACTATTTTAGGGTCATATTCTTTAATTCTTTTAGATACCCTTTGGACTAATTCTTTTCTTTCATCATTACTAACATCACCCATTCGACGTTTAACATTAATTGAATAAGGTCTTTCTTCGTTAAAAGGTAATACGACCCCAGGTTTGCCCTTAAACGAGGCGGCTAAATCAGTCGCCAGTTTATGAAGCGATTCAAAAGACATATCATTAGTAAAACCATAAACTTCATCAATATCGGAAATTAATCTAATACCAGCCCCAAAAGACTCATTAGTACTGGCTTGTTCTACTTCGCCAGACATTCCTCTAATTGATTGAGAAACACTACTTTCTAAAAATAATTCTGCAAAATCAGCGCCGGTGGAAACACCAGCTTTTAATATTAGTTCAATCTTACTTTTATTGATCATTTTTTTCCCTCATTTTCGTATTGCAATTCATATAATTTATAATACTGTCCTTTTTTTCTTAATAACTCAAAGTGACTACCTTCTTCAACGATTTCACCGTGACTCATCACAATTATTTTATCACTATGTTGAATCGTTGACAAACGATGAGCAACAACTAAAGTTGTCGATATACTCATAAGTTTTAGCATTGATTCTTGAATTAAAACTTCCGTTTCACTATCAATATTGGCCGTAGCCTCATCAAGAATCATAATCGTTGGTCGATATAATAAGGCTCTTGCAAATGAGATTAATTGACGCTGTCCAGCCGAAAAGTTGTTACCTCTTTCTAAAACGACATGTTCGTACTCATCAGGAAATCTTTCAATAAACTCATTAGCACCGACATATTCGGCCGCTTCTTTAACTTCATCAATATCGATTTCTTCGTTAAATAGTGTAATATTTTCTTTAATTGTGGCATTAAATAAGAAAACATCTTGAAGCATTTGGCCGATATGTTTTCTAAGCGATGAAATCTTAATTTTTCTAACATCAATACCATCAATTAAAATCTCTCCAGCTTGAATATCATAGTTTCTAACAATTAAGCTTAAGATTGTAGTCTTCCCACTACCGGTTGCACCAACAAAAGCGACTGTCTCATTAGCGTTAACGACAAATGAGACATCTTTTAAAACCCATTCATCAGGAATATATGAAAACCATACATTTCTAAATTCGATATTACCCTTGAATTCTTCTAATTCAATCGCATCTTCGTCATCAATTATCTCCGGCTTTGTATCTAGAATATCAAAAATCTTTTCGGCACTCGCAAATGCACCTTGTAAGACATTATATTGATCAGCTAGTTCTTCAATTGGTCTAAAGAAATTACCTAAGTATAAAGAATAACTTAACAATCCACCAATTGATAAAAATCCTGAAGCCATTTCTCTAGCCGCAAAATAAAATAATACCATTGTCCCAAGTGTTGAAAAGACAAATATAATTGGTCTAAAAATACCAAAAATTAATATTTCCTTGACATAACTCTTTTTTAATTCTTTACTAAGTTCATTAAATTGGGTTTTCTTTTTTTCTTCTTGATTAAATATTTGAGTGACTTTCATACCAGATAGGTTTTCTGATAAAAATGCATTTACTTCAGCAACACTATTTTTAGTGCGGCGATACGCTTTTCTAGAAAGGCTTTTAAACACAAACATTGAAATAACGACAAATGGAATTAAAATTAAAATTATCAACGTTAAGCGCCAATTATAAATAAATAGAATAACTAAGCTAAACAATAGAAACATTGCACTTCTTAATAAGCTAATCAATATATTGCTAAACATCTCGCTTAAAGTAGCAGTATCATTAGTTATTCTCGTTACAAATTTACCAACTGGAACTTCGTTATGTTGATTAGAGCTTAGAGTTTGAACGTGACTATAAATGTCACGTCTAATATCTAAAACAATTGTTTGGCCAAGATTTTCCATTAGTAAGGTCTGAAAATAATTAACAGTCACACCAATTGCTAAAACTAAAACCATAATTCCGACAAACACTAAAACGATCTTTAATTTAAAATCATTAGTTAAAGTGCCGTCAATTACAACGTCCATAGTCTCTCCTAAAATAAAGTTAGGAAGCAAATCAACGCCTAATGTTAAAATCATTAATAAAATACCACTAATAAATTTTGAAAGATGAGGTTTTAAATAAGTTATCAAACTACTCATCAAAGTTCTATCAGATCTGGTTCTTTTAAAATCAGCATCATCAAAATCACGCATTGTCTCCACCGCCTTCTTCTTCTAGTCTATGTAAGGCTTGTAGTCTAACCATTTCTTGGTATAAATTTGATCTTTTCAATAATTCATTATGACTGCCAATATCGACTAAACGTCCTTTTTCTAATAGAATAATTTTATCCATATTGCGAACCGTTGAAATACGGTGGGCAATAAGAATAGTCGTTTTATTTTTTCTTACTTGCCTTAGGTTTTTAATAATTGCTTCTTCAGTTTTAGTATCAACCGCTGAAACAGAATCATCAAGGATTAATATTTTAGGATCTTTGGCTAATGCTCTGGCAATTGAAATCCTTTGCTTTTGACCACCTGAAACAGTAACCCCTCTTTCACCTAAAACTGTGTTAAATCCTTCTTTAAATTCAACAATATTACCGTAAACATCAGACATTTTAGCAGCATCAGTTATAACTTCATCGTTAATTTCCAGTTGTGAAAATCCAATGTTTGCACGAATCGTATCAGAAAATAAAAAATTATCTTGTGGAACATAACCAATTGAATCCCGTAATTGAAATAATGGAATTGTCATAATGTCATTACCATCGACATAAAGAGATGCTAAATCAACATTGTAAACTCGTAAGAATAAATCTACTAAAGTTGACTTTCCTGATCCAGTTCTTCCTAAAATACCAACCATTTCGCCTTCATTTATTTCAAAACTAATATCGTCAAGAATTAAAGTATTTGGATCATCAGGATAACTAAAAGATAAATTCTTTGCTGAAATTGATCCTTTTAATTCCGGAGTTTCTACTGCTAAATCATCATTTATATCAATTTCAGTATCTAAAAATTCACCAATTCTACTAGCACTAGCACTAGCTTGACTACTAATAGTGATAAATCTAACTAAAGCCATTACTGGCCATGTTAGGATACCAAAATATGTAATATATTCAAATAACACTTCTGCTTCAAATCCACCATAAATAACAATATAACTTCCATATCCGATTAAGGTAAACATAACAAGGTTTACTGCAATTGTAATAGCGATTTGAAAAATAAGTCTTTTTTTAACAAATTCAATGTTTTTTTCATGAAAATCTTCGGTTCGCTTTTTAAATCTAAACGCACTAGCAGCTTCTTTAACGTAAGCTTTAATGACAGCAATTCCTGAAATGTTTTCTTGGACAAAATCACTCATCTCTTCAAATGATTTTTGTCGCTCTCGGAATTTTAACTGCATTGATTTTCTTAAGAAAAACATCAAAATACCTAATGCAACTAACGGAATAAAGGCATAGACAGTCAACATAACATGAATTCTAAACATCTTCACTAATGTTAAGATACCTAAAAATAAACCATCAACAACCATCATTAGACCTGGTCCAAAGGCCATCCTAACTGCTTGTAAATCGTTAATAAAATAGGTCATAAGACCGCCAACTTTTTCTTTACTATAATAAGAATTAGGTAACTTAGTACTGTGAGCAAACATTTCATTTCTGATATCTTCTTCAATTTTTCGTGAAGTACCAAAAATAAAATAGCGCCAGAAAAATCTTCCGCTCGCTACTATAGCTAAAAGGATGCCCATTTGTCCAATTAATGGAAGTATCTTAGTAAGCATATCTTTCGATATGATACTTCCCGGTCCTAAGAGTTCATAGGTTTCCCAGGATACCCGATATATTCCAATAATATCTCTAGTTACTTCCGGAATCATTAACTGAAAATAGTCAACAACTAACAATACCGCAATTCCTAATAATAAAAGTGGTGCATAGATAAAGTAATATTTTCTAAAATGTTTTGTAAACACCATTTTTTATTCCCTCCATCGTTCTTTAATTTTATCATAACTCACCATAAGTTGCCTTAAATAAGATATTTGAATTTATTAATATATTATTAATAAAGGCCTATTGTAGAAATTTAGCTACATCCCAAAAAATGGTGTATAATTAGTAAAAGAGGTGAAATAAATGAGTACAGTAGTAGATAAATTTTTAAGATATGTAAAAATCGATACCCAATCAAATCCAAATAGTGAAAGCTATCCTTCAACTAACAAACAAAGAAACTTAGCCAACTTATTATTAAATGAACTCAAAACTTTTGGCTTAGACGCTTTTGTTGATGAGTTTAGTTATGTTTATACCAAAATACCGGCTAACACATCAACAAAAGGCCATAAAATCGGATTAATAGCCCATTTAGATACATCACCAGATGCTCCAGGTGCTAATGTTAATCCTAGGATTATTGAAAATTATCGTGGCCAAACGATTAGTCTAAATGAGTTTTATCAAATGGATCCGACCACTTCCCCTAATTTATTAGAAGTAATTGGTGATGATATTATCGTAACTGACGGTAATACTTTACTAGGTGCTGATGATAAGGCTGGAATAGCAGAAATTATGCAAGTGATACAAGAAATTATAAGTGATACTACTTTCCTTCATGATGACATCTATATTTGTTTTACTCCAGATGAAGAAATCGGACAAGGAACTGATAAATTCGATTTTGATTTTTTTAAAGCTGATTTTGCTTACACCGTTGATGGTGGTCAAGTTGGTTCTATTGAGTATGAAAACTTTAATGCAGCAAGTGCTAAGATTGAAATTACCGGTAAAAGTTTTCATCCTGGTTCTGCCAAAAACCAAATGATTAACGCTATCAAGTTAGCTTTTGAATTTAATTCAATGCTGCCAAGTAACGAAATTCCAGAACAAACCGAAGGGTACGAGGGTTTCTTCCATTTAACTAACATTAAAGGTCAAGTTGAAGATGCCGTTATCGAATATATTATTAGAGATCATGATAGCAATAAGTTTAATAATAAAAAGAAACTCATTGAAAAAATTGCTTATAACATCAATCAAAAGTATCAATATGATGCCGTTAATGTAACAATCAAAGATCAATATTATAATATGATTACCCATCTAAAAGATAAAAATCATATTATTGAAATTGCTAAAAAAGCAATTATCACCACTGGTCTATCACCGATCTCCGAACCAATTAGAGGTGGAACTGATGGTGCTAATCTAACTTATAAAGGTTTACCAACTCCTAACTTAGGAACTGGTGGTTATAATTATCATGGTCGATACGAGTTTGCTTCGATTAATCAAATGAAAAAATCAGTTGAAATTCTTAAGAACATCTTAATGATTAAATAATAGAGCCGCTTTCGCGGCTCATATTTTACTTATATTTCATTTTAATAATATCTTTGGGTTTTTCATCTAAAACCTTTTTACTTAAAATGATCGACTCTGTCATTGCCGAGACAATGTCATCGTCAACAACCCCTAATTTAGTCGAAGCTAAATCTTTATCAATAAATTGATTAAGGTATTGAAGTTGGGAGAACTTAACTAGGTTTAAACCAGTTTCAATATCTTTTTTCTTGTTTTGCCAGTTTAAATATCTGGCATATATTCGATATAAGAACTTAGGAACGATAATTGTTTTTCGTTCTTTTAAATTAAGAGCTTCATGGAATATGTTTAAGATTTCTGGCCACTTCATATTATAATATCCTAATGGATAAGAATTAGCGCCACTATTATGATACAGTGCGCCCACAATGGCTTGTCCAACTTGTTTTGCGGTCATCATAGTTGTTCCACCACCAGTCCAATATGTTCTTCGTTTCATTTTCACGATTTGTTCAACCAAAATTGTCCAGACTGGTTCTCGTCCTTTTTGAGTCCCGAAGACATAAGGAATTTGAACAACTGCAATATTAAAATCTTTTTGAGAATATGAAAAAGCAAGTTTTTCTTGGTCTACTCGACTTCTAATATAAGGATGATGTTTGGTTAAATTCAACTCCGGCCAAATTTGATTAAAATATGAAAAGTAAGAACCCAATATTACTACACTCTTAATACCTGCTTGCTTCGCAAGCGGTAAGAGTCGTTCTAAAGGTTTAATATTATACTGATAATATAGATTATATATTGGTGGTTTGCTCTCAACTCGTTCATCAATTCCGGCAGCGAAAATTAACCCTTCGCATCCCTTCATATAGTTTATTAGTTCTTGGTCTGAGAGTTCTAAATAGTTTTTTAATATTATTTCCATATTTTTTGGAATACTAATATGCCTAGATAGCGGCGGTAAAGCAAATGAAATTATCTCATGATTATCACTAGATAAGATTTTAGCTGTTTCATATCCTAATAATCCGGTACCACCAATTAATAGTATTCTCATAAGTATCTTCTCTTAAACTCCATTCCGGTTGTTGTTACTCTTAATATATTATTATCTAATATAATATACTTATTCTTCTTAGCATATTTAAAAACTCTTTCAAATTCTTTTTCAGTCCAAGCTAACATATCAATAATCGTATCAAGAGCAATTTCTTTAGCTTCATCTAAATCACCTTCGTGATTTCTTATATGGACTAACATCGCAACCACTTTATATTGCCAGACTAAATGGTTTCGGCGATATATAGTTGCGATAATACCGTTATTAGGATTTATTAATAAAATAGCTAAAAACGTTATCATCGTTATCACAGCAATTGATCCTGATATTGGTAACACCCACCAATCAGCAATAAAATAACCAATTAAGACATTAATTACCGCAATAAATACTGTTGTGAGCAATGTTTTTTTCAAATCTTTTGTAATCATTAAAGCACTTGCTCCCGGTCCAATCATTAACGATACGACCATAATTGCGCCGACTAAGTCAAAAGCTGTCACAGCCGTAATTGAAATTAAACTCATTAATAAATAATGGATTAAAACTGGTGAAAATCCTAAGACAGCGGCTAATGCTGGATCAAATGAGACGATTTTTAATTCTTTAAAAAAGATAACAATAAACAAGACATTAATAATTAAGACTATTAATGAAATGATTAAATTTTTAGGAATCCCAATACTACCAATCATTATTTGTTCTATCCAGGAAAATTCAATGTGACCTAAAAAAACTGAATCAATATCAATATGGGTGTTTTTGAGCATGGAGCCGGGCGCACTAATAATTAAAATGCCTAAAGCAAACAAAAGTGGAAATACGACTCCGGTTGCTGCATCTTCAGTTGCTCTTTTGCTTTTTACTAAAAGTTCTACTAACCAAGCTGTTAAGAGTCCAGTTAGTCCTGCAAACAAAATAATTAATGGCGAATTAATATCTTTAACTATTAAAAAACCGACCACAATCCCAAATAATACCGTATGAGAAATCGCATCAGTTAACATTGACATCTTTCTAATTACTAAAAATAGACCAATAATAGAAGATGAAATGGCTGTAACTATCGCGATT
This sequence comes from uncultured Acholeplasmataceae bacterium, assembly GCA_964600625.1. GTDB lineage: Bacteria > Bacillota_I > Bacilli_A > Acholeplasmatales > Acholeplasmataceae > DUQW01. Next base: position 10,374 of record CAZRJV010000012.1, on the reverse strand, counting down.
AATAAAATCGATAACCCACTACCCATTATCTCGAACCCCCAATATTTGTCTTACTTTAATAATACCTTTATCAGTTAAAATGTATTGCTTGTTATGATATGATAATAAACCATCCTCAATAAATTCATCAACTTTTTCTATGTTTAAATTTGCACTGTCTTTTCGGTAAATAGAAACTAACATCGAATATTTTTTTATTCGATGTTTATATACTAAATCTTTGATTGTTTTAGCCAAAACACCATTCTTTGGTGCCAACAACAATGAAACTAATACAATCAAGCTTAACACAACGATAATCGTTGGTCCCGGTGGGAGACTATAGTAATCACCTATTAAAACACCAATTAGTCCTGAAACTGCTCCTAGTAAACCAGCAGTAAAAAAATTAATCGATAACTTATGACTCCATTGTCTTGAAGCAACAGCTGGGGCAATTAATAAAGAACTTATTAAAACTATCCCAATCATTTGAATTCCCGCAACGACAACTAACACAATTAAAATTGAGAAAATAGAGTTAACTATTTTTGAATTAAAACCCAATGTATTAAAATATTCACTATTAAATGTTGATAGTTTAAGTTCTTTCCATAATAATAAAACAAAAATATTAACTAGTACTGAAATTAAAACGATTAAATACATATCCTTTAGTAAAATTGTTGCCGTTTGACCAAAAATAAAGTCTTCTAATCCGGCCGCCCCCGCTCCTAATGGAGATGATTGAACGATGGAGAGTAATAATCTACCTAAACCAAAAAAACCAGCTAAAATGATTGCTAACGTTGCATCGTTTTTAATCTTGGAATATTTTTTGATGATGTTAAATAAAATAATCGCAACAATCCCTGAAATAAAAGCTCCAATTAATAATATCTCTAATCGTTTAGAACCAAAAACAAGAAATGAAATGACGATTCCCGGTAATGCTGCATGAGCAAGGGAATCGCCTATCAAGGCTTGTTTCTTTAAAATGATAAAGACGCCAAATGAACCTGCTAAAAAACCTAGAACCACACTAGTTATCAATACTCTTGTTAATGAGGGTGTTAGGCTTAGCAATATATTAAACATCTTATTTACCAGACATTAAAGTTCTTTCTTGGTAAGTTTTTCTAATATTTTCTTCCGTAAAGACTTCTTGAACCTTACCAGAAGCTATTACTTCCAAGTTAATAAATGTAACTTCTTTAAAGTACTTATCTACTGTTTTTAAATCATGGTGAACGACGATAACCGTTTTATTTTCTTTATTTAAAACATTTAACAACTCGACAATTGCTTGTTCTGTTTTCATATCAACCCCTTGAAAGGGTTCATCCATAATATATACTTCCGCTTGTTGAGCAAGCGCTCGTGCTAAAAAGACTCTTTGTTGTTGACCACCAGATAGTTCAGAAATTTGACGGTTTTTATAATCACTCATTCCAACTTTTGATAAAGCATCTAAAGCAATTTCTCGGTCTTGTTTACTTGGTCTTTTAATCCAACCAACAGCTCCATATCTTCCCATTAAAACAACATCAAAAACCGTAGTTGGAAAATCCCAATCAACTGATCCTCTTTGGGGAACATAGGCGATTTGTTTTCTCATTTCTTGGTAAGGTTTACCAAAAAATCTGGTAAAACCAGAAATTGTTTTAACGAGATCAAGCATTCCTTTAATCAAGGTAGTTTTACCTGCTCCGTTAGGACCTACAATCGCCATTAAAGAACCCCTGGGAATTAATAAGTCAATATCCCAAAGGACAGGTTTAATGTCATATGAAATTGTTAAGTCTTCAATTTTGATATAATCGTTTGGTTTTAAAGTCATAGTTTCACCCGTTTCCAGTTATTGATTTTTGATAATAGCATCAACAATCACATCAACATTGTCTTTAATCATTTTAATATATGTTCCACCTTTTTCACCCTTTTTACCGAGTGAATCAGAAAATAGTTCGCCACCGATAGAAAGGTGGTGATTTTTTGATTTAGCAGATTCAATTAGGGCATCAATGGTCTTTTTGGGAACGGAAGTTTCAATAAAAACGGTATTAACGTTTTTGGCAATTGATAACTCTACAAGTTTTTCAATATCGGCGGTGTTTGTTTCATATTCAGTCGATAGACCTTGAACTCCTTCTACTTGAAAGCCATAACGATTTCCAAAATAGTTAAATGCATCATGGGCAGTAAATAGAATTCTTTTATCTTGTGGAATTTCATTGATTCTAGTTTCTATATATATGTTTAGATTTAATAGTTCATTTAAATAGGTATCATATCTAAGTTGAAAATAACTAGCATGCTCTGGATATAAATAAATTAATTGATTAGTAATATCGCTAGCAACAATCATCCAATAATTAACATTAAACCAAAAATGCGGGTCATATAACTCGCTACTTTCATCATCAATATCTGACCAGTCTAATAAATAAACATCTTCTTCGTGATTATTGAGATGTTTTTCAATTAATATGTTGGTGGCTTCTATCACATTGATATTTTTGTTTTGAACATGCTTAATCGCATCACCGATTTTGGCTTCTAAATGAAGGCCAGATAATAAAACAACATCAGCATTTAATAAATAATCAATATCTAACTTATTAGGGCTATAAGTATGAGGATCCACACCTGGAGACATCATCGTATAAACATACACCTTATTACCGCCAATTTCACTAATCATATCGCCCATCATAGTAGTAGTGGCGACAACTTTAATTTTATCGGTTTCAAGAAATTTAAAATAATCAGCTTTAGGACTTTGACAGGCTGATAGACTAAATAATGATAAAGATAAGATTATTGTTAATAAAAATTTACGCATTAAAATCTCTCCTTCAAGTCTATTCTTATCTTAACATATGTTAGTTAATATGTCTACTAAATTATACTTTTTATAAATAGTCATCTAATTATCTTGATGCTTTTAATTCATAAATTAAATCTCTTAGCTCGGCTGCAGTTTCAAAATCTAATTGTTTAGCTGCTTGTTTCATCTGAGTTTCTAATAAACTAATTTCCTTTTCAATATCGTGTCTTGTCATCTTATCATATTGTTTGGTTTCTTGTAAAACGGTGTTTAAACCAATTTTTTCACGAATTTCTTTAAAGATTGATTCTGGTTTAATGTTGTTGTTAATATTGTATGATACTTGAATTTTGCGGCGGCGATTAGTTTCACTAATTGCCTCCTCCATTGATTTAGAAATTTCATCAGCATACATAATTACCTTACCATCAATGTTTCTAGCTGCTCTTCCGATCGTTTGAACTAATGATCTAGTACTACGTAAAAACCCTTGTTTATCGGCATCTAATATCGCCACTAACGATACTTCTGGTAAATCGAGGCCTTCTCTTAATAAGTTGATTCCTACTAATACATCATATTTTCCTAATCTTAGGTCTCGTAAAATGACAATTCTTTCTAGTGGTTTTATTTTACTATGAAGATAAGCTACTTTAAGACCTCGTTCTTTAAAATAACTTGTTAAATCTTCACTCATTTTAATTGTTAAAGTTGTGACCAATACTCTTTGATTATTTATGATTCTTTGTTTAATTTCATTGTATAAATCATCAATTTGGCCCAATGATGGTCTTACTTCAACTTCCGGATCAATTAAATAAGTTGGCCGGATGATTTGTTCAACAACCGGTATACCTTTAGTGATTTCATAATCACCAGGGGTTGCTGATAAATAAATGACCTTGTCGGTCTTTTTTTCGAATTCATGAAACATCAACGGTCGGTTATCAAGGGCACTGGGAAGCCTAAAACCATAATCAACTAATGTTTGCTTTCTTGACCTATCACCATTATACATCCCTCTAACTTGAGGAATGGTAACATGTGATTCATCAATAATTAATAAATAATCATCACCAAAAAAATCCATTAATGTATATGGAGTTTCACCTTCAGCTTTTAGTGATAAATGCCTTGAGTAGTTTTCAACTCCACTGCAAAAACCTAACTCTTCTAATAACTCTAAATCATAATTAGTTCTCATTTGGATTCTTTGTGATTCTAATAACATATTATTATCATTAAAATATAATATCCGTTCATTTAATTCATCTCTAATTCGTTGAATAGCTATTTTGAGTTTATCTGGATTAGTAACAAAATGAGTGGCCGGTGGAATAGTTACAAAACTAAGTTTTTCTTTGGTTGTTCCTGTAACGATATCAAATTCTTGAATCATTTCAATTTCATCACCAAAGAAAGTAACTCTAATTCCATTATCTCGTTCATTGATTGGAATAATATCAACCAAATCCCCTCTAACTCTGAAAGTTCCTCTTTTAAAATCAAAGTCACTTCTTTCATAAGTTAGATTAACTAACTTTTCTAATAATTCGTTGCGGTTAAACTCTTCATTTACTCTTAAAAAAATAACTGAGTTTTTATAATCTTCAATGTCACCTATTCCATAAATACATGAAACAGAAGCAACTACAATAACATCATCATTAGAGATTAATGAAGCAGTAGCTGAATGTCTCATTTCATCAATTTCATCATTAATAGAAGCATCTTTTTCAATATAGGTATCACTTGAAATAACATAGGCTTCCGGCTGATAATAGTCGTAATATGATATAAAATATTCTACTCTATTTTCTGGAAATAGCGTTTTTAATTCTCCATATAATTGTCCTGCTAATGTTTTATTAGGTGCCATTACTAACGTCTTTTTTCCTATTTTTTGGATAATGTTAGCAATCGTAAAAGTTTTACCTGTTCCAGTAGCACCTAAAAGGACTTGTTCTTTCAAGCCATTGTTAAAGTTTTCTATTAAATTATTTATTGCCTCTGGCTGATCACCACTCGGTTTAAAAGGTGATTTTAGTTCAAACATATTTCCACTTCTTTCTTCCTACTATCTTTAGTTACTTTCACCCAAATGTTTGCATACATTTTATATATAAAATACTCTATTAAAAATTAGATCATATCTCTGAATGTATTACTCTAAAAACAGTAATCAATTAGCCACTAGTTTCTTGAGATAATTTTAACATTTATAATTAAAAATAACAAGGTAATCAAATGACTACCTCGTTATTTTTAGTTTAATATATATTAAGTTGTTAAATTTATAATTGCTATTGATAACAAGCTTGATTAATATATTTTTCATATATAATAGGCAAAATTAGTCTTCATCAATTTCTTTAAGACTTATATATTAATTATTACAAGATAAATAAGCACAAATTATTGTATTATTAGTCCCTTTTCAAATACATTACATAATAATAAACTTTGAGATGCATAAGATGCTGTAAAACTATTATCATCTATTCCTTTTCTTATATAACACTATTTATGTCATTACTTTTTATTATTTCTAATGGTATATAATTGACTCCTAATACTCTTTTTAAAAATTAAATGGTTCAAAGATTGAAATCTTTTTGACTTCTTCCCAATATCTTTCGGGAACATTTTCGGAACTTTTGCCCCCATTCAAAGTATAATTTTCAGGGGTTGTATAAATAGGAATCAATTTATAGTGAGGAACTATAATCCACTCTTTGTCAAAATTCTTTTCTTTTTTTATTCATTCTTAATTAATCCTCCTTTATTTTTTTATTAACATCAGATAATATTTTATAACATTTATCATTAAGTAGTTCAAACTTTTTAGTTTTATTGAATTTCTTTGATTGAAATCCCATAACATCCTTAAGAATGTTCTAAAAACCCATTTGATTCCATTTCAATAAGTTCTTGTTTAGTTAAAACTTGTTTTTCTATTAGTATTGGTTTCAATTGATTTATTATAGCGCTGTTTTCATTAACTATTCTTTTAGCTTCATCAAAGCACTCTTTAAATAATTCTTTTACTTTTTGGTTTTGCTCATCATTAAGTTCAATTCCGTGACGGTACACTTTTGAAACATCTAATAACTCAAAACCAAACTCTCCAAACGCCACGGCATGACTTAACATTTTATATGCCTCTTCAATATCTTGTCTACTACCAGTATATATTTCATTTAATATCATCACTTCTGCTGCTCTTCCTGCTAGTAAAATAGTCGCTTGTTCTAAAACATCATTTGTTTTTTGCAACATCGAATCTCTTTTTGTTCTAACTCTTCCTAAACTATTCCTTGAGTTGATTAATGAGATATCAATAGTATTGTGATTGTAATGTTTGGCTACAACATAATGACCAAGTTCGTGAACAGATACAATTTCAGCATCTTCTTTATTAATGCTTTTTATTAAATCTTTATTATCAATCATAGCCAATTGTTTTAAAACATCTTTTGTTGTCAGTTTTTCTAACTCGTTAATAGTAACTTCTATCAATGCTTGGTTTATCATTGTTGCGATATCAGCACCGGTTTTACCGACTGTCGATAAAATAATTTGATTTATATCAATATCTTTGTCAAAATTAACTTTCTCTAAATAATAATTGATAATTTCTTCTCTTGACTCATCATTGGGCGACCCAAGATATATATGTTTGTCAATTCTTCCAGACCGTGTCAACGATCTAGACATCCCTCTCAAATTATTTGCTGTAGCGATAATCATAACATCGCCGTTGTTAACAAAGCCATCTAACATTTGTAGTAATAGCGTTTGTAGCGCTCTTGACTCATCTGATATATAGCCATCGAATTGTGATTCTATTGGCACAATTTTATCTAACTCATCAATAAATATGATTGATGGTGTATTGTTTTTAGCTTCTTCAAATACTTCTTTAATATTTTGGGCAGTATCTCCGTTACTAATCTCACTGAAATTTACTTCAAAGAAGTTTCTTTCAAGTTCCGTTGCGATAGCTTTTGAAAATAAGGTTTTACCAACTCCTGGTGGTCCATAAAACAATAAACCCTTAGGAAGTTTAATTCCCATTTCTTTATAGGTCTCATAGTTTTTAAACATTTTACAAAAATTTATTACTTCTTGTTTTTCTTCTTTATAGCCTGCTATATCATTAAATCTTATTTCCATAATACTTTCCTACCTCCAATTTATTAATGCCGTGTATGCAAGTAACACTGGCAATATCTATATCTTTAAACATCAAATAATTAGACACCTTTATTCCTTTCCGTTTTAATGTTTCCTATAATCTATTTTTTGATGAACATGTTAAAATCTTTTTTACAGTGTGTAAACTCTAATAGTTTGCAATATTTTGTTAACATTCATCAACCTTATAAACAAAATGTTCTTTACCTACTTTTCTTATCAAACTTTCAATTTCTTGTAGATAATAATTATGATAATAGAAATAACAACCAAACTTAGTTCGTTTCCAAATACTGAATTTATTTATAACTACGATATAAGAAACTAAAAAAATAAGCGTGTGTTATTCGTATTTATCAATAACTACACGCTTATTATACTTTTATATTTACTCTTATGCAAGTAAAACGATTATTTTGTTAAAAGTTGTTTCATTTTGATATTTAACTCTTCTAATTCTTGGGTTAACTTTTCGTTTTCAGCAATTAAATCTATAGTCGTTTTTCGCGCTCTCACTTCGAAGCTTTGGATATATCTTGAGATATTTAAATTAAAGTCATTTTCTTTAATTTCTTTTGGATCAACAGTTCTGGAAATTTTATCAATGTTTTTTCTATTACTAAATATTTCAACAACTTCCGAAATAGCTTCATCTGAAATTGAATTATATCTTGACACTTTACTGAAGAAATTTTCAATATTCATGAAAAAAATTGGATCATTGGCCTTTCTGTTTCTCCTAAAAATCATAATACTCGTTTCAATATGCGTATGTGTCAAAACTTTTTCGGGGATTGAAATAACTACATCTAGGAAATTCCCCTTTTCAATTAGGGCTTCTCTCATGTTTTTTCCACTCTCTTTAAAAAGTATTGATGAAGGTAAAAACACTACCATAATCCCGTTTAATGAAAGTAGATTAAGCGATTTTAAGATGAAACTGTATTCTGATAAAACACTTTTAAATTCATCTTGAAATAAAGAAAAGGCCTTAATATCATACACTTCATCGCTTAGCTTCGCTTTTTGTAAAAATGGTGGCTCTGATACAATTAAATCAAACTTTCCGCTCTCGTATTCAATGTCTATAATTGAATCAACGTTTCTAATATTTAAACGCTTTTCGTTAACGCCATTAATTATCATCCGCATCTTAGATACGTTCGCGCAGGCCAAATTAAGTTCATCACCATAAAATTCTTTAACTTTTAATTCCTGATCACTTTTTAATAAAAAACCACCATAACCAAGTGCCGGATCATAAATTCGCTGAAACTGACCTTGTTCGGATTTAATAATCGAAAAGATTAAATTGTTTATTTCAGTATTAGAAAAGTTGTGACTGTAATTACGTGAAAAATCTAAAGAAACGCGCTTTAACGCCTCTTCAAATTCGTTTTGAAAATCATTTTTACTAATTAAATTTAATTCATTAATTTGGTTACTGATTTCTTTCAATTCGTTTTCGCTGATTAAAAAGTCGAGATGATTAAAAATGCCCTTGTAAAATTGATTTTCTACGCTTTTATCAAATCTTGAAAAAACAGCTTCAATATTTTTTGAATTTATATTTTCAAATGAAATTAAATTAATACCTTTTAAAATATGTGATTCGTATTTTGAAATATATTTATAAAACAATAAACTTAAATAATAGTGAAAGTTAGAAAGTGTAAAACTCATCTTAAAATCCCCCTTGTAATAAATTTTTTAAAATATCTTCTTCGGTATTTTTAATTTCCAACGCCTTATTATATTTAGAATGCATTGTTAGATATATATTAGCGATTTGAACTTGCTTTTCTAAATTAGGTAAAGTGATTTCTAATTCATGAACTTGTTTTAGAGTTAATTTTTTTAATATAGCCCCTTGTAAGGTCATACTTAATTGCCTCTTAACGTCATCGCTTAAATTAAACCACGCAACAAAATAATCAGGATTAATAACATCTCTATCTTTAATTGACAGTCGATAATAATTGAAAGCTAAAAACATGCCGCTAGATTTATTAGATACTATCGCTGCTTTTTGCGAAAGCGAATCGATAATAATTTCGCCTTCAACTGTTAAGTCAATGTCTGCTTTTATAGCAACAAATTCACTTTCCAGTGGCAATTTATCATCAAAATATTGCTCATCAAGATCAAAATGTTTCTTAGAATAAATCGCTACTCGATAATCTGATTTCTTGTCTTCGGATCGTGATTTTAAATAACCACTTCTAATATTAAAAATTTCACCCAGTTTCATAAATGTTTCCCTCCATTAAGTTTTATATCCTTAAAATGCTGAAATACTTTTAAAATTAATTTATTTTTTCCTGCGCATTTATGGATAACTACAATGTAATTATACACATAAAATAATGATTTGTCACTTAAATTGATTATTTTTTATAAAATGATGCTTTTTTAACAATTGTCGCATCAAGCTAAACAGTATATACATATCTATTATTTGATAAATATATTATAATAAAAATGATAGAATACAAGGAGGTATCATTATGAAAACAATGGGTAATAATCCAATTAACGTTTTAGGTAAAGAATTACATGTTGGTGATAAAGCACCAAGCTTCAGCTTAGTTACTAACGATTTAGGACCAACAACCTTAGAGGATTTCTCTAAAGATTACGTTTTAATTAGTGTTGTTCCATCGCTTGACACTTCGGTTTGTGATTTTCAAACAAGAAACATTAATGAGGAATTAGCTTCTTTTGAAAATATTGACTTTATAACTGTCTCAATGGATCTACCGTTTGCACAAAAGAGATGGTGCGGTAGTGCTGGTTTAGATATTATCACTTTAAGTGATTATCAAACCGCAGAATTTGGAAAAGATTACGGTGTCTTAATTGATGGTTTAAGATTACTAGCTAGAGCGGTCTTTCTTTTAGATAAAAATCGTAAAGTTGTTTATGTCGAATATCTACAAGAAATGACAAATCATCCAAACTATGAAAAACTACTAAATTTCATCAAAACACTTTAATAAAGATAGGGGAAACGAATAACTCGTTTCCCCTTTTTTTATTCATCAATTTCATATTCAATTGTATGATGATATTTCTGACCTTTTTTTAAGATAACATCGCTAAAATGCAGATGATTGATTGCATCAGGTTCAAACTGTGGTTCAATGGCCACACCGTAATGCTTTACTTTTGTTCGGTCTAAAAACTCTTGAGGAAAAATGATGTTTCCAGTAAATATTTGAACAGCCGGATAACTAGTTGATATTGATAACCTTCTATTATTAAAACTAAGAACTACTTTCTTTTCTTCTTCAAACATATAAGTTAAATCAATTCCTTGTGTTTTAAGTAAATCCGGATGGTTTAAGGTGTGTTTAATCAAAGGACTG
>CAZRJV010000011.1:0-27131 GCA_964600625.1 uncultured Acholeplasmataceae bacterium | reverse complement strand
GTGCTTTAAGAGGCTTAGATCCTTTTGAAGTTCCTTTGGTGGTCGCTGACCGCTCTCGTGGTGACGGCGCTATTTCGCTAGCAGCCACCCCTTATTTAAAATCTCTTGGTATTCCGAGTCGTTGCCGGATTTTTGAGATTCCTGACGCCCTTAAAGAAACAATAATCTATGCTCAACCACGCATGAATGCTTATCTTGATTACACGATGAAAATTATTGAAATATATTTATCCTTTATCGCTGATGAAGATTTATATGTTTATTCAATTGATGAAGCCTTTCTCGATGTTACTAATTATTTAACCTATTATCAAATGACTGATGTTGAATTAGCAAAAGCAATCTGCAAAAAAATTTATAAAGATTTAAAACTACCCGCTAGTTGCGGGGTTGGTCCTAATATGCTAATGGCTAAACTAGCGATGGACTTAGAAGGCAAATATCAAAAAGACGGGGTTGCTAAATGGAACTATTCTGACATTTCCACTAAGTTATGGCCCATCTATCCCCTTTCTAAAATGTGGGGAATTGGTAAAAAAACCGAACAACACCTTAATATTATGGGTATTTATACAATTGGTGATCTTGCCAACTATGATGTGGCTGAATTAAAAAGACGCTTTGGGGTGATTGGTGAGGAACTATATTATCATGCTCATGGTATCGACCAAAGTCAAGTCCAAGACAAAGATAAACTAAGAACCAAAAGTAAAAGTTTTGGTAATTCGCAAATTCTTTTTAAAGACTACTTCATTCCTGATATCTACACAATAATTTTAGAAATGGCTGATCAGTTATCAAGACGCTTAAGAATGGCCAAAAAGGAAGGTAAAACCCTAAGTTTTGGCATTGGCTATTCAAAAGATTATGGTGGTGGCTTTAGTCGCCAACGAAGTTTTGAATATCCAACCAACTCTTTTACGGCAATCTATGAGATGTGTTTATCAATTTTTAAAAGCTACTACGATGAAGAAAGCGCGATTCGCAGTATTAGTGTAGGTATTACCGGATTAACTAATGTTAGTACAACTTATCAGTTATCATTATTTGAAGATTATGAAGAAGTTAAAAAAGAAAATGAACTCTTAATGATGCTTGATGAAATTAAAACTAGTTACGGCAAGAACGCCATCAACCGTGGTTCTTCCTTGTCAAAGGAATCAACTGTTGTTGCGCGAAACCAGTTTGTAGGTGGGCATCATGAGTAATTATCGAGACCGCGGAATTATTAAGTGGGCACCCTTTGATGGTCTATCGACCTTTAATGACTTATATAATCAATTAAAATACCGCTTAAATAAAAAAGATAAACCGATTTTATCAGAAGAACAACTCCATTATATGAACTTAACCCTCCAAGAGGCGATTATCAATCAAAACGAAATAACGATTGCTTATTTTAAAGACGGATACGTTAATAACTTATACGGCCATATTACCAAACTAGATCCCATCAAAAAAGTTATCTATTTAGATGGGGTAGCACTTAAAATAGATAGCATTGTTAATCTTGAACTAATTTAAAAGCGAGCAGTTGCTCGCTTTTTTTATTCGCTTTTCTTTAATTCGTAGAAGAAAACTCTTTTAATATCAACTTGATCCAAAAACGGATAAATGGCATCGATATTAATATTAGTTAAATTACCGTCAATATATTCATCAACTAGCTTTGATAATGTTTTTGAACTAACAAAAGGAATTAATCCGATTAAATCTCTTTTTTTAAGAGTATTCATTTTAGCAAGAAATATCTTATCGCAATCTTCTTTTTCTAAAAACGGAAAAATAGCTGCTAATTCAACATCTTGTAGATTCTGATGGTCATTTAATATCATCTCCACTAACTCGCTTAGTTCCTTTTGATCTAAAAACGGCAAGATGGATGATAATCGTGCTGATTTTGATGTTTTATTAGATGGTTCAAATTTAAAGACTTTTTTGATTTCATCGAAAGCTTGATTAATTGCCCCTGTAATATCATGAATCGAACTAAAGTTTTTTTCTTTTTTACCGCCTTTAAGTTCAATAATCTCTTCATGAATTTCAAAAATTTCATCACGTAAACTCTCAACTTCATCACTTAAGTCATCGGCTTGATCGATTAACGGATTAACTCTTCGTAACAACTTAATTTGATGAGTTTTATTTTCCGGATTAGCTTTTTCTTTCATCTTAATAATTTTTTCAAAAGACGACGTTAAAAAGGTGAAATCTTCAGCAATTAATTCGATATCTTCATCCGCTTGTTGGAGTTGTTCTAAATAGTCATTAGCCTCTTCTTTAGGTAATGAACCCTTGACTTGATCATAATCTATTTTAGCGTTGTGAAGTTCTTCTTTAACTTCATTTAAATCCGCTTCTATTCTTGAAATAACTTCTTCTAAATGGTCATAACGACCGAATGCATCTTGCAAAATTCTTTCTCTTCTTCTATTGGTTACTTTTTCACTCATTTTTATTTACCTCCTAAGTATTTAAGTTCTGATGGGGTTAACTTAACAATTAGTTCTGAAAGGTTAGTTTTAATCGTTTCGTCTTTTATCTTTGATAGAATCGTTAATCTTTCAACTGGTGATAATTGATAAAAAATATCAGGAATACTTACTTCTAATTTTCCAGTAATTATCTTGTTGATGATAAAGTGACGATCATGATTTTTAAAAATATCATGTTCATCAATTTCAAAACTCTCATTCAAACATAACAAGTCATCAAACGACACATTAAAAATTCGACTTAGTTCAACTACCATCTCAACCGGGGGAACAGCTTGTCCCCGTTCCCAACGTGATAGTGCTTGACGCGTTACAAACAACTTATCAGCAAGTTGATCTTGGGTTAAACTATTAGCAAGTCTTAGCTGCGATATTTTATTGCCTACTCTTTTAGAATCAATCATTATATGTCCCTCACCATTATTGTAGCACTTAAAATATTAGATGTCACGCAACGATTTGTTGCGTAAATATTGTGTTTCATTATTATTTTAACATATAAAAGAAAAAGGGAATAAATCCCTTTCTTCTTTTATGATATATTGATTAGTTATTAAAGTGACTTTTCAAAAACGAATGTGCCTTTGCCTTGGTCTTTGGCTTGATATAACAATGAATCGACTTTTTTATAGATGCTAGTAAAGTTATTATCATGATTATTGTCGAATTGATAAGCGCCAGCACTTGAACTAAGGCCAATGTTTTCAATGTTAGTAGTCCACTCTTTAAGAGTATTTATTAATTTATTTAAGGCTTCGATGGTTTTATTTTCAGACATGTTTTCTTTTATATATATGAAAAACTCATCTCCTCCCAATCTAAAACAATCAACACTATTAAACTCATCAGCAAATTGACTAATTTTTTCGCCCATTTCTTTTAAGACTAAATCACCAACATGATGACCTAACGTGTCATTGACTTGCTTAAAGTTGTCTAAGTCTAACATAATGACTAGTCCGCCATTTTCGGTAATTTCAGCTTCTTTTGATGAAAGAAGACGAGTATTACCTAATCCTGTTAATGAATCGATAAGAGCTTGTCTTTCAAGCTCCAAGTAATAAGAAAATAGATTAGCTATTTTTCCTAAAAGTTCGATATCATTTTGATCAAAAGCACTTTTATCATGATGGGCCGCGCATAAAGCTCCAAATCTTTGGCCATTACGATAAACGATAGGAATACCCAAATACGATCCTAAATTACCGTTTTTAATTGTTTGGTTAATTTTTTCATTAAATTTATTTTCTTTAATATCCTCAAATATTAAAGGTTTTCCACTTTTATAGTCAATATTATTACATACCGCTTCTTCAACCGGTATCGTTTCACCTTCAAAAACATTAACATCAGTATCGTGTTTTGAAACCCGCATTGTTACTTGTACGTTATCGTTTAAAAAGTTAATGTAGATTACTTTATCGGGTAAAATTTCTTTTGCTAATTCAATAATATCGTATGATAATGATTTAAAATTGTCATATGAAAGAACGGCTTCTTTTTGAAGTTTCATTTTATCCCTCCCGTTTTTTATAATATTAATTATAGCACGGATCATAGATTTGATAAAGATATAAATGTGAGGTTATATTCAGTGTTTAATGGCGCAAAAGATTCTAAAAAGGTTCATAAAGAAAAAATGCCACCCTTTTAGGTAGCATCATAATGTTTAAATGTGTTAAGGCGACTATTGTGATACAATTTCGTACCCTATATAGTATTATTCGTACCTATATGATATTGATTCTTGAAAAATATTCTTTAATAACCACTTTACTATCCTCAAAAGAACTAGTTTCTAGCTTAATGCTATTTTTTGAAATAGGTTTGTGTGAAATCAAAGTCCCTCCTTCTTGTTCTTTTGTCCTAATTATTTCAAATGGTATTACTTCAAGTGATTTATTATTCTGTCTACATTGAAATCCTTCAGTTTCATTTTCAAAAATAAATGACAAGTCTCTATTATCAAAATAAAAGAAAGTCATTTTCATATTTTTAGGTAAATACTCCAACACAAATAATTTCATTTCCACAAAAACATGATAGTCGGTTGGTTTAAAGAACCTATTTTTATCTTTAGATATTTCCACTTGATGACAATAGGCTCCCATTCTAAACTCATAAATTGAATGTATTAATATTAACTCTACAATATTAAAGATCATACGCTGATCTGTACCATCACAATACGCTGGATTACCAACTTTCTTTAAATTATTTGCTGAATTCTATCGAAACTGTTATCAGAATAGTAATTGGACTTATCTTCTTCTAAAGTGATTAATTTAATATTCTTGAACCCAAACAACCTAGCAATCAAATTATAAGGGATTTTGACAACTACTATTTCATTAGAATCAAATAATTTTGTTTTAAACTTAATATATTTCATTTTAGTCACAGTATCTCTGACCATTAGAAAAGGAATCTTCTTTTCTTTTAGTAATATTATATTCCTTCTTACTGAAAATGAAAGTGTTAGTGTATGATTTAAATCTATATTTCATTTCAATCCCCCATATATCCTCTTAAGTTTACCCTATCAAATAAAGGTAAGAATCTTCTGATTCATTTACCAAATCAACAATCATACTAATGAAATCAGTATAATCATTTGTTGTGTGCGCTTTATCGAGTGCATCATAATAATCTGCTCTGTTTTCTGTTTTAATTACAACTGGTGGATAGCCACTTTGAATCAGTTCAAAGTTTAATAAAAGTCTGGCTGTTCTACCATTTCCATCGATAAATGGGTGAATTTTTACAAGCTCTCCATGTAAAAAACAAGCTCTTACTACAGGATGAAAACCTTGCCAGGCTTGATACTGATCAATCAGTTTCTGCATTTCATATGGAACATTCATATATACAGGTGGCACATGCTTAGCACCACTGATAAACACATTTTCATGTCTATATTTACCAGCATTAGTAGAATCAATTTCTTTCAAAATTAAATAATGAACAGATTTAATATCATATTCTGAAAGTTTAACGTTTTTACTGACTAGATCTTCAATGTATTCAATTGCTTCTTTATGATTAATAATCTCTAAATGATCTTTTAATGGTTTCCCTTTAATTGTTATGCCGTTTTCTAAGACTACTTTTGTTTCTGATAAGGTAAGTGTGTTACCTTCAATTGCATTAGAATTATAAGTCCATTCAATAATTAATTTATCCCTTAATTGTCTAGTCATATTTTGAGTGAATGGGCGATGGGAATCAATTATATCCTTTTTTTCATCAATAATACTAAAATCTAATGAATCAAAGAACAATTCATTAACTTGTCGATATCTTTTATCAATAGGCTTTTGTGCATCTTCTGGAATTAACCAAGTTTTACCAACTTTTTTCGCACCATGAATTCTACCCTCTGTGCAAAGTATTCTAATTCTTCTTTCTTTAATATGCCATTTCGTTGCAAAATAAGCTATATTTTTGTATTCCATAATTCACCTTCCTATTATGCCGTTATCGGCACAATATTATTATATCATAGTTTATTTAATGAATCAACATTATGCCGTTATCGGTATAATAAAGTTATTCAAGTTTATTTTAATCAATTGTGTTTTTTTATGATTTCGTGTTTTTGCACTAACATTTTCAAAAGCGAGTTTAAACTTACAAAACTAAAGCTATAATAGATCAGTATTATTATAAAGAAAAAAGGGATTACTTCCCTATTTTCAAAATCTATTAAGTCGATACAATAGTATCAACACTGTCGTGCTAATATGGCGGAGGAAGAGGGATTTGAACCCTCGCACCGGTCACCCCAGTCTAACGCGTTAGCAGTGCGTCCTCTTCGGCCACTTGAGTATTCCTCCGGTTAGGCATGTTTTGGCATGCCTATATAATATAACTTATTTTTTTATCTTTGTCAATTTTTAATCATTGTTAAACCAACTTTACCGCGTTTTACATCAATATTTAGAACATACACTTTAACAATGTCACCGACGTTAACAACATCTGATGGGTGTTTAACATAAGATTTACTCATTTTAGAAATATGAAGTAATCCATCTTCATGTAGACCAACATCAATAAACGCTCCAAAGTCAACAACATTTCTAACTGTTCCTTGAAGTTCCATCCCTTCCGTTAAATCTTCAAGTGATAAAACTCCTGACTTTAAGATTGGTTGAGGGAACTCATCGCGTGGGTCTCTTAGCGGTTGAACAAAAGCATCCAGTATATCATCTAATGTATATTTATCTATTTTTAAATCTTTCGCTAAATCACCGCGGTTGATATTTCTTAAAAACAATTCTATTTCTGGTTTTCCAAGCATATCACCAGTAATGCTATAACGATTCATAATCTCTTTTGCTGCTGGATAACTCTCGGGGTGAATCGAAGTCATATCTAAAACTTCTTCACCTTCTCTAATTCTTAAAAATCCGATTGCTTGCTCGTATGATTTTTCTCCAAGATAAGGCACTTTTAATAATTCATCACGTGAATTATAGCGTCCTTTTTTGTTTCTATTTTCAACAATACTATCGGCAGTTCTCTTAGTTAAACCAGAGACGTATATTAATAATGCCTTTGAGGCAGTATTAACATCAACTCCAACTGAGTTAACAGCTTGTGTAACGACGAAATTAAGTTGATCGTTTAATTTTCTTGGTGTAACATCGTGTTGATATTGACCAACCCCAATTGATTTAGGATCAATTTTTACTAATTCTGATAGTGGGTCTTGAAGTCTTCTAGCAATTGATGCCGCTGAACGTTGTTCAACTTCTAAATCAGGAAATTCTTCTCTAGCTAAATCACTAGCCGAGTAGACTGAAGCGCCAGCTTCGTTAACAATGACATATTGAACTTTTAAGTTCGCCGCTTTAATAACTTCAGCAATAAATTCTTCCGTTTCTCTTGAAGCGGTTCCGTTACCAATTGCGATAATTTCGATTTTATATTTAGTGACAATTTGAAAAATTTTGCGAGCTGCTTCCGCTTTTTTGGCATCGCCAAAAATATGCGGGAAAATGGTATCAACCATTAAAACTTTTCCTAAATTATCAACAACCGCTAATTTACAACCAGTTCTAAAAGCTGGGTCAACCCCTAAAACCATCTTCCCTTGTAGGGGCGGTTGTAGTAATAGGTTGTGTAGATTAAGCGAGAAAATTTGAATTGCTTGATCTTCACCAACTTCTGTTAGTTCGGCTCTAATTTCTCGTTCAATACTTGGATATATTAGACGCTTTAATGAGTCTTCGATCGCTTCTTTAATATATTTGGTTGCGGTTGAATTATCATCTTTAATTACTTTTAGATTTAAGTACCTAATCATTAAATCTCGATCAATTTCTAGTTTTACAGTAATGACTTTCTCTTTTTCTGCTCGGTTGATTGCTAAAATACGATGCGGCTTAATTTTAGTAACTGGTTCATTATATTCATAATAGATTTCATAT
The DNA here is from genome assembly GCA_964600625.1 of uncultured Acholeplasmataceae bacterium. Taxonomy (GTDB): domain Bacteria; phylum Bacillota_I; class Bacilli_A; order Acholeplasmatales; family Acholeplasmataceae; genus DUQW01. The sequence goes on along the minus strand of CAZRJV010000011.1, from coordinate 19,201 downwards.
GTTTGTCTTTCATCGACGGCATTTTTTCTAATATTAGTAACAACTTCACCTTGATCATGTAGCATTTGTCTTAGTGATTTTCGATATTCTGCTTCATCACTAACGCTTTCAGCGATAATAAACTTCGCTCCTTCAATAGCTTCATCAATTGATTTAACTTCATCATTAAGATATTTTTTAGCTTCTTCTTCAACTGAAGTTTTTGGAAAAGTTAGCAACCAAGTTGCTAACGGTTCTAAGCCTTTGGCGATTGCTTCGGTTGCCTTAGTTTTTTTCTTTTCTTTGTATGGACGATATAAGTCTTCGACATCAACTAGTTTTTCCGCATTTAAAATTTCTGTTCTTAATTCTTCAGTTAGCATTCCACGTTCATCAATTAATCTAATAACATCTTCTTTACGATTAAATAAATTGTTGGCATATTCCCACTCTTTATAAATCGAATTAATTTGTTCTTCATCAAGACCGTTGGTTGCTTCTTTACGGTATCTAGCAATAAAAGGAATAGTATTTCCTTCATCTAATAATTCAATCACAGTAAGCACTTGTTTTAAGCTGATTTTTAATGATTGACTAACTTGTTTTAATACTTGTTCATTCATAATATCTAAATCCTTCCAACACTAATAATAACATTATTAGTATATCATTATTTGGTATTTATATCAATTTTTTACCAGCAAAATAAAAGCCGGTTTACCGGCTCTATTTTCTTTAATTTGTTAATTGTTTTATGACGTTTTCAATTCTTCCAAAGAAATCAAATTGTGATCCTGAAGCAGAAATAACAATCGTAAATGGTAATAACTTGGGATCGCTAAACTCAATTAAAGGTAAAACATTATCTTCTTCACCCAAAATATCAGGGAATAAGTCTAGATTATATAATACAATACCTACTGAATCGCTTTTAGCATCTAATACCGCGTTAACAAATTCATCGTTTTTTAAATCTTCATTACGGTAAAATACGATGAATGATTTTTCTTTGATTAATTCGCGATAAGCTTTTCTTGAGTCTTCAACTTCATTCAAGGCCGAAATTTGTTCATCGACAATAATACTTTGAACATTGGCATAAGTAATGTGTACCTCATCAATAAATGGGCTTTCTGCTGGTTTTCTATTAGATAAGCTAACTACAATAAGCGCAATTATTAAAGCAACTACTAAAGCTAGTAAAATACCAACACCGGCTGTTGTTAAAATTTGTGCTACTTTTGATTCTTCTTTTTCACCACGTTTACGTCCTGATTGTGACGGTTTTACTGGTTGTTTTACTTCTTTTTCTTTCTTTTTTGACATAATATCATCTTCCATTCCGTATCATTATACAATTTTTAAATACTTTTTTCAATTTTAATCTACTTTTAATCTTCTTCCTTTAAATGCTTAATTTTGGAAATAGAGCTTAAAGTTGTCCGGTATACCGGAATTAACAAAATAATAACCCATGTTGGATGCCAAACGCCTGAAAGAAAGCCGATCGTTACAAACGCAGAAATGGCTACCATTTCAATCGAAAAAATCCAAGCTTTTTTCCTTAAGATTGCCTCGACTAATGAACCATAAATTGGAATACTTAAAAAGATTAACCATAACGGATGCCATATTTCTAAAAATATCCCTAATATAATATAAGTAATTGAAATGATTAATGTATAACTACTCATTAAAAGACTTTTAATGGCATTAATCTTTTTATTACTCATCGTTTTTTTAGCTGGTTTAATATACTCAGCTTTTACTTCTACATCATCTTTTTCTTCATACATTTTTTTATCCTCGACCTTCATCTTCATTTCTAATTTCTCTGATCTTAATAAATCGGTGATTTAAACCTGATCTGGAAATCTTTTTATTATGTTTTTCGAAATAAACTTCTTGGAGCTCTGATAAACTTAAATCTGGGTTCTCAATTCTTAACTCAACTGCTTCTTGGAGTTTTGGATTTAACGCCTTTAGGGTTAAATTTTCTATAATATAATTAATATCATCTAATTGTTTAGAAGCTGACTCCATTACTTTTTGTTCATTAGCTACTTCACAATTAATAATTCGGTTAATAGAATTATTAAAATCACGTTGAATTCTAACGTCCTCAAATTTAAATAATGAATTTTGAGCATTTGTTAGAATTAGAAAATTAGCTATTTGCTCAGCATCTTTAAGATAGACGATAAATCCTTTTCGCCTTTTAATAATTTTAGCATTTAAGTTAAAATTATTCATAAGTGACTGAACGAAAATTGCTTCATTGGAATCTTTTACATAGATTTCTAGGTGATAATTGGAAGTATTTGGGTCGTTGACTGAACCACCAATTAAGAAAGCAACTCGCAAATAGGCCTTTCTAGCCTCTGGCGTTTTAATTAATAAATCGCGGCTATCGTTTGATGTATCAAATCCGTGTTCGGAAATAATTTGATCAACTGGTGATAGTATTTTAATCTTAATAGTTTTGCGGTGAGTTAATACCTTTTCATCTTTTATATTCAAAACGACATTTGATGGATAGAGCGAACGTAATAGTTTTAAAAATCGTATCGCAACCGTGGCGTTTTTTGAATCATAAACGATGATTTGTTTGCCGTTATCAACTTCCAAAGTAGTGCTCATGTGGAAAAAGGCTGATATCTCAGCCAACATTTCACTTTGATTAACTGGAATCGTTGTCATTTCGGCTTTAACAAATTTAGCAAAACTCAATGATTATTCCCAACTTTCTAAATACTTAATAATATTTTGAACAGCCACCGCGCCATCGCTTGTCGCTGTTACAATCTGTCTTATTTGTTTACTTACAACATCACCAGCCGCATAGATTCCCGGTTGTGATGTTTCCATTTTGGCGTTAGTTTTAATATAGCCCCAATTATCTAGGATCTCTAGATTTTTAAACATATCGGTAACTGGTAATAAACCAATATATTCAAAAACACCATCAGCTTTAATAATCGTTTCGTTACCATTATCATCAACAATTTTTACTGCTGTTAATTTATCTTCTCCAATAAATTCCTTAACGACTGAATTGTAATGAACTTTAACGTTATTTGAAGCAATTAGTTTCTCTGATGTTGCGCTGTCGGCCGTTAAGTGACTTAAGTTTTGAACGACTTCGACTTCTGATGCTAACCCGCTCATATATAAAGCTTCGTCAACAGCGCTATTGCCGCCGCCAACGAAAACAACTTTTTTATCTTTGTAAAATGGACCATCACAAATTGCACACCAACTAATTCCTTGACCAGAAAATTTATCTTCTCCTGGTACATTTAATTTTCTTGGAACGGCTCCGGTTGCGATTAGCAATGTCTTGGTAGCTATAACTTGATTATCAACAAACACCACTTCTTTTAGTTTACCGTTAACTCTAACTTCGCTAACTTCGTTAAATTCAAATTCAACACCAATCGATTCAGCTTGATTATACATAGCCATTGATAACTCAGGCCCACTAATCATTCCAACACCGGGATAATTCTCAATTTCTCCAGTGCCAATCATTTGGCCCCCTGGAGCGCTTTTTTCTACTACTAATACTTTTAAATTGGCTCTTTTTGCGTAAATTCCCGCCGTCATACCGGCGGCGCCGGCACCAATAACAATTAAATCATACATTTTCTTTCCTCCCTTAAATAATTTTTAAAATATCTGTTAATTTATCAATTATGTAGTCAGGGTTGCTGGCAACTATTTGTTGTCTGCGATAACTATAGTTAACACCTACACTAACTACATTGGCAGCTTTGGCTGCTAATATATCATTTTCATGGTCACCCACGTAAATTACTTGCTTATTAGTTAATCCCAACTGATTAATGGCTTTAATTAACGCTTCTGGATGTGGTTTATGGTTCTGGACATGATCAGAACCAATTAAAACATCAATGTATTTTTCTAAACCGTTTAATTCTATTCCCAACAAAGCATGATTACTAGATTTCGATGTCACAATCCCAATTTTAATATTTCGTTTTCTTAATTCCAAGAACAATTTTTCAGCATCAGGAAAAGCAATCACGTTATTATCATCATGTTCCTTTAAACTACACTCATTAAAAACCTTAATAGCACTGTCAACTAAACCTAAGTTGTCAGTGTATTGAGTGAAGGTGTTAGTTAAGGTCGGTCCTAAAAACTCGGTTTTTTCTTCTTCCGTTATAATTATATCCGGGAAAACCTTTTCAAATGTTTCATTAAAACATTTCAAGATAACCGGTGCACTATTAATTAATGTGCCATCTAAATCAAATAGAATTGCTTTTATCATTAGTGATCCCTATTTTTTGGATTTTCCATTCTTGGTTTTATTATTTTTTTTAGCCTCTTCTTTTTGTGACTTGCGGTATTCCTTACCTTCAAGTCCTTTATCATATAGATTGGCTTCAATTGCTAAATCATAATAGAAAGGTAAATCTTTAACTAAAAAGTGCTTTAAGATTAAATAAAGAATTCCGCCAACTCCGAATAAGACAATTGAAAATATAATATTAACTCGTAGTGAACCAATATATAGGGGGTCCGTTCTCATTGGTTCAATAATTAGTCCTCTAATCAATCCATAAGCGATTAAATAAATTCCTAAACTATCTCCAACTTTTAAGACCCTAAAGCGTCTTATTACAATTAATCCAACAACTACAATAAAGTTTAAGAAACTTTCATATAAAAAAGTTGGATGATGGAAGTTACCATTTACTTCCATGTTTTTCTTTATAAAATTAGGAACTAAATTATGAAAGATCCAACTTGATTCCGATACAATCCCACCATAAGCCTCTTGGTTCATAAAATTTCCCCAACGACCAACAACTTGACCAATTAAAAAGCCAATTACTAAGATATCAAAAAAGTTCCAAACTGATATTTTTTTGATTTTAGCGAATACCAATACAGAAATAATAGCCGTAATAATCGCACCATGAATTGCTAATCCACCGGTTGTAATATTTATAACATCCCATAAACTTTCATATTTAACAGTGCTAAATAAAACAAAATATAATCTCGCTCCGATAATAGATAATGGAACAATCGCTAATAAGCCATCGGTTAAATCATTTCTAGAAACTCCCAATTTTGGAAATTCATAATAACCATATATTGCCGCAAAAATTATTCCCGTCAAAATAAAAATTGCGTACCATCTAATTTGTAAGGTCCCTAAACTAAGAGCGATTGGGTTTACTTCATTCAGGCCGCCAGTGCCAATTATGATTAAAATAAATACCCACAATATCATTAACGGTCCCGCTACTACTTCAGGAAACTTTTTTACAAACTGCATAAACTTTGAATCCATAAAAGACGTTTTAGTTTCAGTCTTCATCATCAACTTCTCCTTTGGCTAATGCTGATACACTTTGGGTAAAATTTATCGCTGCATTATAGCCCATATTCTTAAGTTTTTCATTCATCGCTGCACTTTCTACTAAAGTGGCGATATTTCGACCCGGCAGAACCGGGATGGTAATTTTAGGAACTTCGGTATTAAAATACTTAACCATTTGAGTACTAATACCTAAGCGGTCATATTCTTTACCTTTTTGCCAAGCTTCTAGTTCAACAACCATATTGATTTTTTTACTTTCTCGGTAAGCTCCGCTCCCAAACATTGAAATAACATCAACAATTCCAATCCCTCTTATTTCAAGATATCTTCTTAAAATATTCGGAGCTGATCCAACTAAATTGCCAGCTGTTGATTCATATATTTCAACCAAATCATCACTAACTAAAATGTGGCCACGTTTGATTAACTCTAATGCTGTTTCACTTTTTCCGATGCCACTAGAACCAGTAATTAAAGTTCCCATGCCATGAATATCTAGTAAAACTCCGTGTACACCGATCTTAGGTGAAAGTTCTTTATGAAGATAAACATATAACTTTGAGTTAAGTGGTGTTGTATTAAGTCCACTTCTTAAGACTGGTAGATCATATTGGTTTCCAAATTCCTTAAAAATTGGTAACACTTGCTCTACTTCTTCATTGACTGGAAAAATAAAGCCTGGTGGTTTTAATTCAAATAAACCTTCAATCATTTTTCTTCGGGTTGCTTCGTCTTTAGAAGCTAAAAAATTAGACTCTTGAACCCCAATTAACATTAAACGATTGGGATCAGAGAATTGATAGTAACCTAAAATTTCAAAGCCGGGTCGACTAATCATTTCAACTCCAACCGTAAAATCAATTCCTTTTTCACCAGCTAGGATCTCAAGATCTAAATCGTTAACCAACTTCCTTAACTTTAAAGTTTGTTTCATGGCTTTCTTTCTCCTTTAACAAAATAATTTTGAATTCTTCGATAAACAAATCTAACCGCCGATTTGGTAGATGAAAATAATAACGTAAACAATATTAATGAAATAAAGCTTGTAAAATGAATATCGAAAAACACTACTAACGTATAAAATACTAAAATTTGATAAGGCAATAAAAAGAATCCTTTGGTCCTAACAACAGCACCAAAATTAATTGCATACATTAAATATTTAATAAATAATTCGCCAATTGTAAAAGCGGCAAAAAAGATTATCATATGGATATAATTTCCTACCAAAAGAGGCATTAATGTATTAGTGAAACCAACTAAAACAACACCCGCAAACACATTGATAATGAATGTCGCTAAAATGTTTAAAATATGATTGCGGTGATTAAAATATCCCATATGGATCGCAATTTGTATTTTCATTTGCTTTAAATCGATTTTTTTCTTTTGATTTTCCATCATATCATCTCTCATTTATTATAACATATTTATATATGTTAAAACGCCTGCTCGCATTACAGATTATCAGCTAAAATCGGTTTTAAATATTGACCCGTATAACTTTCTTTAACCTTGCTTACGTCTTCAGGGGTGCCGGTTGCAACAATTTTGCCACCACCATCGCCACCTTCAGGCCCAAGATCAATAATATAATCAGCTGATTTAATAACATCTAAATTATGTTCAATTACAACCATTGTTGCGCCCTCGCTAACGATAGTTTGTAACACTTCTAATAACCGTTTGACATCATCAGTATGAAGTCCAGTCGTTGGTTCATCTAAAATAAAAATAGTTTGTGGAGTAATTCTTTTTTGTAATTCGCTTGCCAACTTTACTCTTTGGGCTTCACCACCAGATAAAGTTGGAGCTGATTGTCCTAATTCAATATAACTTAATCCGACATCATTTAAAGTTTTTAATTTATTATAAATTTTAGGGTGATTTTCAAAAAACACTAATGCTTCTTCAATTGTCATCGCTAATACTTCAGCGATATTTTTACCACGGTATTTAATTTGTAAGGTTTCGCGGTTATACCGCTCCCCATTACACACCTCACACTTAACGTAAACATCAGGTAAAAAGTGCATTGATATTTTTTTAACACCATCACCTTGACACGTTTCACAACGGCCGCCTTTAACATTAAATGAGAACCGTCCTTTTTGATATCCTCTAATTTGCGCTTCTTTGGTTTTAGTGAAAACATCCCTGATATCATCAAAGACGCCAGTATAGGTAACCGGATTACTACGAGGTGTTCTGCCAATTGGTGATTGAGAAATTTCAACTACTTTATCAATTAAGCCATGATCATCTAACGATTTGTGTTTTCCCGGTTTGACTTTACTCTTATAGTATTTTTGGCGTAAGCCATTTAATAAAATCGAATTTACTAATGTCGATTTTCCACTACCAGAAACACCGGTAACAACCGTTAACAACCCTAGCGGAATATCAACATCGATATTAGCTAGGTTATTTTCGCTTGCCCCTTTGATATTAATGGTTTTACCATTAGGCGTGCGGCGTTTATTTGGTATTAATATCTGTTCTTTTCCACTTAAATATCTTCCCGTGATACTCGCTTCATTATTCATTACTTCCTTTGGAGTCCCAGCCGCTACAATGTAGCCACCAAGTGCACCCGCTCCCGGACCAATATCGATTAAATGATCAGCATGTAGCATAGTTTCATGGTCATGTTCGACAACAATTAAAGTATTTCCTAAATCTCTCATATCCTTTAGGGCATTAATTAACATTAAATTATCACGTTGATGAAGTCCAATTGAAGGTTCATCAAGAACATATAAAACCCCACTTAGCTTCGAACCAATTTGGGTTGCTAACCGAATCCGTTGAGCTTCGCCACCCGATAAGGTGGCTGCTTTTCTGGCCAATGTTAAGTAGCCTAGCCCCACATTATTTAAAAAATCTAGCCTTTGATCGATTTCATTAATTGCTGTTTCAGCAATTTGTTTTTCAGTGTTATTTAACTTAAGATTCTTAAAATGAGCAATCGTTTTATCAACTGAAAGGGCAGTGAGTTCACTAATATTAAGACCTCCCACTTTTACCGATAAAGCCTGTTTATTAAGACGCTTGCCATTGCACGCCTCACATTCGATTTCGCGCATAAAAGTTTCAATCCAATCTCTAACCCATTCACTAGTAGTTTCCCGGTGTCTTCTTTCAAAGTTATTAATAACGCCTTCAAAGTAATCAGTTTTACTATGAACGCGCCCCGATGATGAAATCATCATAAATGAAATTTTATCCGGTGAACCATACAAAATGATATCAAGTTGTCGTTTAGTTAATTCATTGATTGGTTTTAGGATGTCTATTTTATAATGTTTAGCAACTTGTTCTAATTCTTGCGTATTTAAATTATCTTCATCCATATTTCTATATGGAACAATTCCACCATTAACAAGTGATTTTTCTGGATTAATGACTAAATCAACATCAATTTTCATTTTAGCGCCTAAGCCATTACAAACCGGACACGCTCCAATCGGAACGTTAAATGAAAATAGTCTTGGTTCTAAATCGGGTACGATAAACTCTTCGTCTTCACACATATATTTTTGGTTAAAATTTTTTGTTTCCTCGTTTATTTTAACGATAACCCGTCCCCCTGATAAAAAGGCTGCCAATTCTAATGATTCATATAACCGTGATTCCATGCCAACATTTTTTACTAATCGGTCAATAACAATTGAAATTGAATACTTAGTCTTTTTATCAAATTCCGGTACTTCTTCTAATAAATACTCTTCGCCATTTATAAAAGCCCGGTTATAACCGTCTTTTAGATATGAGCTAATCAAATCTTTAAAGTCTCCTGCTTTATCATTAACAACTGGAGCCATCACAATAATTCGATCTTTTTTCTCCGTCGAATGCAAAATCGCTTCGGTCATCTCTAAAATCGTTTGTTTCGTTAAAGGCTTATTACTCTTTGGACAGTATGGAATGCCGATTTTAGCATATAAAAGACGGTAATAATCATAGATTTCTGTAACGGTTCCAACCGTCGAACGGGGGTTTTGAGAGGTCGTTCTTTGATCGATACTAATTGAAGGTGATAACCCTTCAATTAGATCAACTTTCGGCTTTTCAAAACTGCCTAAAAATTGTCTAGCATAAGACGAAAGTGACTCTACATAGCGTCTTTGCCCCTCTTGATATAGTGTATCAAAAGCTAAAGAAGACTTGCCGCTACCAGAAAGTCCAGTCATTACAATAAATTGATTTTTTGGAATATCAATACTTATATTTTTTAAGTTGTGCTCTTTGGCACCAACAATTCTAATTATGTCGCGATCAATCATTTAATATCTCCAGTAATTTGTCTTCGTTTATTATTTCTATTTCTAAACTTTGAGCTTTTGTTAATTTTGAGCCAGCATCTTCTCCAGCAATCAAAAGATCAGTTTTTTTACTCACTGATGAAGTAACTTTACCACCTAACATTGAAATTTTCTCCGTTAATTCATCACGTGAAAAGTTGGCTAGTTTTCCAGTTAACACGATCGTTTTGTTGGAAAAGTAGTGATTACTTAAAACTTCTTTTGCTTCTTGACTTAAGATAAAACCAGCTTCCTTCATAAAATTAATCGTGTCAACATTTTTTTCTTCTTGGAAGTAATCAATTACACTACTGGCAATAACTTCACCAATTTCATAAATTGAAGTTAGTTGCTCAAAGGTTGCTGCCATAATTGCATCAATATCGTGCAGATTATCAACAATTATTTGAGCAACTTTAGAACCTACATTTTTGATTCCTAATCCGAAAAACAATTTGACAAATGGCGTTTGCTTGCTTGCCTCAATAGCGTTTAATAATTTGTCAATCGATTTTTTTCCAAATCCAGGTAATTCAATTAAATGATCGTAGTGATCTTTTAACTTATAAATATCAACTATATTGTTTAGATATCCCTCATTATGAAGAGTTTCAACTACTCTTTCTCCTAAGGTGTCGATATTAGTAGCATTTCTACTTGCAAAATGAATAATACTATTAATATTTCTAGAAGGACAATCTACATTCACACAATAGTGGTTAGCATCTTCTTCTCTTTTTTGAAGAATTGAACCACAATCAGGACATTTATCAATCATTTTAAAAGGAGGTTGGTCTTTTCTTTTATCTAGATTAACTGAAACAACTTCCGGAATAATTTCTCCGGCCTTTTGAATAAAAACATAATCGCCTTGGCGAATATCTTTTTCTAAAATAAAGCCTTCGTTATGCAGGGTGGCCCTTGAAACATTAGAGCCGGATAATTCAACCTTTTCAAAATTGGCAACCGGAGTAATTACACCCGTTCGACCAACTTGAAATGTAATTTCTTTTAAAATGGTTTCTGCCATCTCGGGACTAAACTTAAATGCGATTGCCCATTTAGGGTGTCTTGCTGTCATACCTAATTCGTCTTGATGGGCAAAGCTATTTACTTTAACAACCACACCATCGGTTGCGTAATTTAAGTCATGTCGTAATTTATCATATTGAACAATTTTGTCAACCAATGATTTGAAATCTTTAATCATTTGATAATTGGGATTCACCTTAAAACCTAACTCTTTTAATTTTTTCAATGAATCATATTGATTGATAACCCCTAACTCCTCGGCGTTAACTAAAGTATAAAAGAAAGCATCTAAATTTCTTTTAGCTACAATCTTAGAATCTAGTTGCCTAATGGTGCCGCTAGCAGCATTACGAGGATTAGCAAAAAGTGGAAGATTATTTGCTAATCTCTGCTCGTTAAGTTTAATAAAATTGTTGCGTGGTAAATAAATTTCTCCGCGAACTGTTACATCCACTTCTTGATTTAAAACTAAAGGTAGGCTTTTAATTGTTTTAACATTTTCGCTAACATCTTCGCCAACTTGCCCGTCGCCTCTAGTTAGTGCTTGTTTAAAGTTACCTTTTTCATAAATAACACTAATTGCCAAACCATCGATTTTTAATTCGGTAATTAAATCAAAGTTTGGGAGTTCTTTAACAATTCGTTGATAAAACTGTTCAAGTTCAAAAACGTTAAATACGTTTCCCAAAGACATCATTGGAACTTGGTGATTAACTTTTTCAAAACTATCCAAAATTAAACCACCGACTTTTAAAGTAGGTGAGTTTGGTTGTTTATATTGGGGATATTTTTCTTCTAAATCGATTAGCTCTTTTAAAAACATATCATATTCATAGTCCGAAATTGTCGGATTATCTAAGGTATGATAATCAAAATTTGCTTGATTTATTACTTTTGTTAATTGTTCGATTCTTTTTAAAACACCCATTATTATCACCAAAAATATTATATCATATACTATGATATTATATTGACTTTAGGGCTTAATTCTCTTAGAAATAACGATGGTTTTCTACGATTACCATCTTGATCGGTTTTGACATAAGTTACATATAGTTTTTCTTTTGCTCTAGTCATTGCTACAAAAAACAATCTTCTTTCTTCTTCAATTTCAGATATTCGGTTTTCATAATTAGTCGGAAACAATCCATCTTCTAGTCCAATTATAAAAACAACTCTAAATTCTAAACCTTTACTCTCATGACAACTTAGAAAATGAATAGTTGGTTTGTTTTGAGATAAGTAACTCTCATAAAATAGTTTCTTTAAAACCGTTGCACGGCTGTGATTGCGATACATTATCGCAATCTGATTAAATTGATATTTTTGGGTGATAAGCAACTTTATTTCATCAATTATGTACTTAGCTTCACTTAAAGAATTCGCAAATTGAAAATAATTAACAACACCACTTTCAGATTTAGTGGGAATCAATTTCTTTTTAATACGACTAGTATTCTTCCTTATCAAATAATTAGCTTCATCGATGATTTTAGTTGTTGAACGGTAATTATTACTAAGAGTGTAAAGGGTGGCTTGATATTCATTAATGTATAGATTAATAACACTTGGTTTTGCCCCTCTAAAGCGATATATTGATTGATCCGGATCACCGACTGCAAAAACTTTGGTTGTCGGTGTTATTAACCTTTTAAGGATTTCGTATTGCAATGCATTAGTATCTTGAAATTCATCAATGAATAGATATTTAAATGGAGGTTGATATTGTTCTTTTAATTCTAAAAAATTTATCATCAGATCATCAAAATCTAAGGCCTTTTTCTCATTTAAATAATTTTGATACTGATGATAAATCAAAGGAGGTTTAAGGCTTGCTTGAGAGTTTTTATAGTTAGAGACTGCTAAAAGTTCGCTTGGTGTAAATGGTAAATCGACTTCGTCTAATATTTTTATTTTATCGTGATATTTTTCTAAAACTTGATAACAAAACCCGTGAAATGTATTAATGCTAACTTCATCATTTTGAAGTCGATGCTTCATTTCTTCGGTCGCCTTTTTAGTAAATGTAATAGCTAAAATGCTTGTTGGCAAAACTCCTTTAGCCAAAACTGCTTTAATTTTTTCAATAATTGTTCTGGTTTTTCCACTACCAGCACCAGCTAATAAAAAAATAAAGCGATCTTGACTGTTGATCGCTTTTAATTGTTCTTCATTAAGTTTCATCATTACCTCCACTAATAAATATTATAGTCTTACATACTTAATATTAGCTAGTGGTTGTTATTTTTACTTTTATTAAATTTTACTTAAAGCCGGATGCCCAAGGACTAATTTTTTGATGCCATGTTCAACACCAAAGGCGATAGTTGCGACATCATTTTCAATTGCGATAATCGTTCCCTTACCAAATACTGTGTGCGATACTTTATCGCCAACTTTGAAAAAGATAACTTCTTCATTATTTTTTGTTGTTCTTGCATAACCTTGATTTTCGCTTGCTTCGGTGTAAAACCTTGATGGTTGATTAAACTCTGGTCTGCCAAATCGATATCTTTGCGTAGCACATGTTAAAAATAAATGTTTTTGGGCTCTAGTGATTCCAACATAGGCAACTCGCCTTTCCTCTTCCATTGCCGATTCAGTATCTGCATTATTCGGATTAGGAAAGATATTTTCTTCCAAAGCTATCATAAAAACAGCCTTAAACTCTAACCCTTTTACTTGATGATAGGTCGATAAAATAACTTTATCAAAGGTTGATACATTCTTATCAACATCAGTCATTAATGATATTTCATCTAAAATTTGGGTAAGCTTTTCTCTAGTTGTTCCTTCATATAAAAATTCACCACGTTTAAAGATTGCTTTTAACTCTAAAATATTTTCAAAACGATTTTGTCCTTCTTCACCTTCCGCAATCAACATTTCTTTATATCCAGACCGATTCATCACTAAATCAATTAGTTCAGATAGGGCAACATCTTGATCAATTGCTTCTTTAAAGACAATTATCATATTGTAAAAATTATCCAATTCGTTTTTAGTTTGTCCACCAATTACAAAACTTGGAATTGCTTCAAATATCGGCATATCACTTTTTTTAGCATGATCTTCAAGTTTACCTACCGTCGTATCACCAATTTTACGTTTAGGTACGTTAATAATTCGTTTTAAGAAAAAATCATATTTTTGATTATATCCAACGCGAATATAAGCTAAAATATCTTTTACTTCACGTCTTTGAAAGAATGATAGACCACCATAGATAACATATGGAATTTGATTTCTAACAAAGTTTTCTTCTAAAATACGACTTAAGTAATTACTACGATATAAAATCGCAATTTCGTTTGGTTTGTAATTATAACGACTTTTTAATTCTTTGATCTTTTCAATAATGTAAAACACTTCATCGTGATCTCTTTGAAAACGTCTAAAGACTGGCTTGACTCCTTCGCCTAAATCACTAACTAAAAACTTATCGTCATAAGATGGGTAGCGATAATTGTTTTTTGTAATTAAGGTGTTAGCAATTTTCAAAATAGCATTAGTAGAACGGTAATTTTTCGATAAAGTAATTACTTTGGCATTAAAATCACTAACAAATTCCCTATTATTATCATATCTAGCACCTCTAAAAGAATAAATTGATTGGTCAGGATCTCCGACCGCACAAACCATTTTATTAGGTGTTGATAATAACTTGATAATTTGATATTGAAGATGGTCGGTATCTTGAAACTCATCAACTAATATGTATTTATATAAATCTTGGTAGTGTTTTCTAATACTTCCTTCCGTCTTTAAAATTTCCAATGTATATAATATTAAGTCATCAAAATCGACTAAATTATTTTCTCTTAATTTTTCTTGATAGCGATTTAATAAACTATTTAAATCATTATTATTAACATAAAACCTTTCATAACCAACCTTAAGTGAAGAAACCATATTATAAACTTCATTTGATGGAAAAATTTTTTCATCAATATCTAATTCTATAATCGATTCCTTAATCAATTTTTTTGAGTCTTCATCGTCGACAACTGTAAAGACCTCATCTAAGCCGTTTTCTAAAATTCTTATGTGTTGACGTAAGAATTTTAAACCAAAGGCGTGAAAAGTTGATATTTGGGCCATATGGGCAGAAGGACCAACCATATCGATAATCCGTTCTCTCATTTCTTTAGCCGCTTTATTAGTAAAAGTTAGTGTTAAAATGTTTTGAGGTAAAACTCCTTTTTCTAATAAATAGGCAACTTTTGAAGTAATAGCCATCGTTTTACCGGTGCCAGCACCAGCCACAATAAAAAGCGGTCCTTCATTATATTTGACCGCTTGTCTTTGTTCGTAATTTAGAAAGTCTAAATATTCTAAACTCATTTATACTCCTTTTTTGTATGAACTTTTTAATGCCACAATTTGATTAAAGACTAGTTCTTGATCAGTTGAGTCATAGTCAACGCTATAAAAGCCTTGTCTAATAAACTGGAACTTATCTTCACTTTTAGCATCCTTTAAATAGTTTTCGACATAACCATGATCAACATGGATAGAATCATGATTAAATCTAGCGATGTAATCATCTGATTCTTCATTGTCATCTAGTAGTAACCCATAAGTTCTAAATTCAGCTGAAACAGCGGTAGTAGCTTCGACAAAATGAATTGTACCATTTGGTTTTCTACCAGTAAAATTAGTGCCACTTTTAGTTTCAACATCATAAGTTGCTAATATTTCAATAATTTTACCGTCATCATCTTTGATAACTTCGTTAGCTTTAATAAAGTAAGCATTCATTAATCTAACTTCGCCACCTAAATATAGCCTTTTATATTGACGGTTTGGTTTTTCTTCAACGAAGTCATTTTCTTCGATATAGATGTTTTTGCCAAAATAAACAATTCTTGTTTCTTCAGAAACATCTTGATTTAACGAAACTTCGATTGCTTCTGGTTTTCCTTCAAAGTTAGTTATTGTAACTTTTAATGGTTTTTTAACGGCCATAACACGGCTAACGGTTGGTTGTAGGTCTTCTCTAACAAAATGTTCTAACATATCAATGGAAGCTGAACCATTAGTTTTTGATAAACCGGTCGCTAAAATAAAGTTTCTAATCGCGTCCGGTGTATAACCGCGACGGCGAAGACCTTGCAGCGTTGGTAACCTGGGGTCATCCCAGCCCGACACCAAGCCTTCTTCCACTAGGGTTCTTAAATATCTTTTTGACATCACCGTGTGGTCAATGTTAAGACGACCAAATTCAATTTGGCGCGGAACTTTTGGCATTTCAGTGTGTTCGACAAACCAATCATATAGTGGACGATGGTCTTCAAACTCTAAACTACATAATGAGTGTGTTATTCCTTCAATCGCATCCTCTAACGGATGTGCATAATCATACATTGGATAGATAACCCATTGATCGCCCGTATTATGATGTTTTTCATAATTGATTCGATAGATAACCGGATCTCTCATGTTCATATTAGGACTTGCCATATCTATTTTAGCTCTTAATACTTTTTCGCCTTCTTGGAATTTTCCATCACGCATTTGATAAAATAAATCTAGATTTTCTTCAACCGAACGATCACGATAGGGTGAATTAACGCCTGGAGTCGTAACGGTTCCGCGATATTTAGATATTTCTTCAGCCGTTAGATCACAGACATATGCTAGACCTTTTTTAATTAGCAATATTGCTCGGTCAAACATTTCTTGGAAATAGTTTGAAGCGAAATAAATGGTTTTCGGATCATATCCTAACCATTTAACATCTTCTTCAATTGATTTAACAAATTTCATTTCTTCTTTTTCTGGATTGGTATCATCAAATCTAAGATTGGTATATCCGCCAAAATGTTTTGCTAATTCAAAGTTAATAATGATTGCTCTTGCGTGACCAATGTGTAAATAACCATTTGGTTCAGGCGGGAATCTAGTAACTATTAAATTGTGTTTGCCATTTTTTAGGTCATTTTCCATAATAGTTTTTATAAAGTTTGATTGGTTTTTCATGGCTTCACCTCTTCTTTCTAATTATATATTATTAGCAACTTTTTAACAAGTAATGACTATTCATAAGCCTTTATAAATTATATTGTTTGTTAGTAAAAAAATGATTCCCGTCTTTACTGCGCTTGCCTAAATTGTTTAGCGCATAAATCAGACGGGAATCATCGATAAATTTATTTACTTTTTAAAATTATGGTGTTACTTCTGGTGGGATAAGTTCACCAATGCCACCAACTCCACCTAATGAATCTAATAGGTCTTGTTTAAAGGCATCAATTTGTTCTGGTGTCATATCCTGAGTAATATCATCAATTAGATTTTGAACATCATCACTTGTAATTTCTTCAACTGGAATATCCATAAACTCATCATAAGCTGCTTGTTGTTCTGGATTGCCAGCAATGATATCTTCAAGAGCGTTGTTAATGCTGTCTTTAATGTCGTTAATCGTTTGAGTAATACCCGCTGATGCTCCTTCATATACTAGTTGTAAGTAACCGTTATTAACACTGGAGCCTTTTGGTTTAATTTGATTAGTTGAAAAGTTAAGTAAGAAATTATTAATTACCATCATGTTATCTTCAACCATTTCATTAGCACCAAGAATTTCTAATAAATCTTGAGTCTGATCGGCGGTTAAATTAACATCAGTTCCAATATAAAGTTCACCTAATTTAAACATTAAATCGTTATTAACCATTTCCGGAATAATTTGAACTGCAAACACTGTAATAAATTTATTAGTTGGATTGGCTTGTTCAAATAACTCTAATTTAACATTGAAAATCATTCCAGTACTCTTAATTTCCATTGTTGGGACTAATACTTGCAACTTGTATTCAGAACCAGCTAAAGAAATTGATTGTGGTGTTGTCGCTTGATCACGGAAATAATAATCTAATAATCTGTTGAAATCAAATTCAGTTAAGTTAACATATAACTCACCTTCACCACTATTTAAACTCGATAATAACATGTTAGTAGTCTTCGCTTTTAGCATCGCTTCCTTTTGAGCTTCATTTTGAAGTTTCGCTAATTCTGGAAGAACTGCTAACGCTTTGTCTGAATACAATTTAGATAGTTTAAATTCAGCTCCAAGTAAATCTTTGCTAAAATCAACATCTAATAGTTTGTTTTGGGTTAATATTTTAATTAGTGTGGAAATCGTTACATCACCATCAAGTAAGTTTTCCGCTAATAATATTTTATCGATTGTTATTGACCAATCGTTAGTTTGGAAAGTTCCAACTTGAACACCGTCAAAGTTCAATAGTTCATCCACTTGCGCTTTTAAATCAACCCCTAGTCGTTTAATCACATTATTAACAATACCTTTAGGTAGCGGTATTTTACCGACTTTGGCTTGAGATAGCGTTAATTTCATTAATCCAGGATCTTCATCTAAGTTAAATACAAATTTAAACTTTAGGGTAATGCTAGTCTTAAATTTAACTGGACTAGTTAAGTCCCCTCTTAATTTAATCGTGATGCCATCTTTTTCAACTTTTGTCCACGCCCCTACTAAACCAGCCATATCATTCATGACTTGAAAATATGCGTTTTCTTCACTATCATCAATTAAATAATTTTCATTTTGTTTTTTTAATTGTTGATAAATAACAGTGTTTAATTCATCTTCTGATAACTCAAAAACGATGTCGTTTTTTTCTGCGTCTTCAAAAGTATATGTTAATGATTGGGAAAATTTTTCCTCAATTGTAAATCCCGCTTGTTCTTGCTCACGATAACTTTCCACCGGAGGTTTAGAACCGTCTATTAATAGTAGCACAATAGCAACAGGTATCAGTATTATTAGTGCTACAACTATCATAATACTTCTAAATATCCATTTCATATGGTTCCCTTTCTAGGTTGAATATCCACCTAATAAATAATTTGGAAGTGCACCTTCCTTATTAAATTTGTAGTAAGCAGCAACCCCGATCATCGCGGCGTTGTCTGTACAGTATTTCATGGCTGGAATTAAAATCTCCACCCCTTTAACCTCATTGTATATTCTCTTTCTCAAGCCTTTATTTGCTGATACGCCGCCACCTATAATTAATTGTTTGGCGGGGTATTTTTTTATTGCTTGATTGGTCTTTTCAATTAATACATCTAAAACACTAGTTTGAAACGAAGCCGCGACATCATTAACATTTAGAGTTTCGCCGCGTTGTTTGGCGTTATGTACCAAGTTGATAACAGAACTTTTTAAACCACTAAAACTAAAATCTAAGTTATTTTGATTTAAAACAGGTCGCGGTAAGTTATAAACATCGCTACCTTCTGCCGCTAATTTATCTAAGATTGGTCCACCGGGATAACTTAAGCCTAAAGTTCTTGCGACTTTATCATAAGCTTCTCCAACCGCATCATCATACGTTTGACCGATTATTTCAAAATCTAGATGGTCACGAGCATAAACTAATTCAGTATGGCCACCACTAATTAATAAAACAACAGCAGGAAATTTTATTTCATGTTCAATTGCCGCTGCATAAATATGCCCCATCATATGATTTACACCAATTAATGGTATTGAGTG
>CAZRJV010000010.1:0-27887 GCA_964600625.1 uncultured Acholeplasmataceae bacterium | reverse complement strand
AGAATTGCTTCAATTGAAACGTTACTTGAAAGAGATGACTTAACCGTTGAAGAAATTGAAGAAGCATTAGCTTCATTAACATCTTCAATTACTACTCTTAACAACCAACGTCAACCTGGACAAGGTGATGCCGTTGAGCCAAAACCAGAAAAAGATGGTTTAGGTGTATGGGCGATTATCTTAATCGTTGTTGGTTCAGTAGCCGTTGTCGGTGCAGTTGGATTTGTCTTATACAAATTTGTATTCTTAAAGAAAAAAGAATAGAAATTAAAAACTGAATAAATATTTAATAGGTTTAGGAGGGGTTTGCCCCTCCTAACACCATTTTATTGCTAGGGAGGCTTTATGAATAAATATCAAAAAACATATCAATGGCTCAATCATAGATTACAAAAACTAGCTAATTGGCCACATTTACAAAAACTATATAAAAATGCTTTTTTATCAACACTTGAAACAACAACTAAAATTTTAGACGATGGAACTACCTATGTTTTTACAGGTGATATCCCAGCGATGTGGCTTCGTGATTCAAGTGCTCAAGTTAGACACTATATTCATTTAGTTAATGAAGATCCAGATATGGATCGTTTAGTGAGTGGCTTAATTGAGCGCCAATTTATGTATATTAACCATGATCCATATGCTAACGCTTTTAACGAATTTTCTGATCCTAACGCTGGTCATATCGATGACTTACCGACAATAGATCCTTTGGTATGGGAACAAAAATTCGAACTAGATTCCTTAATGTATCCATTATGGATTTTAGACCTTTATTATCAACAATCAAATAATAAAAATATTTTTACTAATACCGTTCATGAAGGTTTTAAAACTATTATTAAGATTATAGAAACCGAAATTAACCATCATGAACTATCTAATTATTGGTTTTTAAGACCAAATGATGATCCAATTCATTCACCGGCTAATAACGGACACGGTTTACCGACAAATAATGAAACGGGTTTGGTTTGGTCTGCATTTAGACCATCTGATGATGTTTGTCAGTACAATTTCTTTATTCCTGGTAACCAATTTGTGGTGTTAGGATTAAATATTATTGCAAAACACGGCAATAAAGAAATAGCTAAAAAAGCTAAAATTTTATCAAAACAAATCAACGACGCAATTAATGAACACGCCGTTATCAAACATCCAAAATATGGTAAAATTTATGTCTATGAAACCGATGGCTTCGGAAATTACAATTTAATGGACGATGCCAATATTCCAAGTTTATTAGCGCTACCTTATTTAGGTTATGTAAAAAAAGATGATGAAGTGTATTTAAATACTAGAAAATTTATCTTATCAAAAGATAATCCTTATTATTATGAAGGAAAGTTTGCTAAAGGTGTCGGCAGTCCTCATACTCCTGACGGATATATTTGGCATATTGCTTTAGTTTCACAAGCACTAACAACCGATAGTGTTAGTGAAAAAAAAGAGTTATTACAAATGTTATTAAATACTCATGCTGATACTTTTCAAATGCATGAGGGTTTTAACCCCAATCAACCACAAGAGTTTACACGCGAGTGGTTTAGTTGGGCCAATTCACTGTTTGCATTTTTTATTGATGAAAATATCGATATAATCGATAAATTAATGTAGTGAAAAAGGAGGGATGATATGAAACGGGGATTCTTATTAATTTTAGCATTACTGTCAATAGGTTTACTTGCAAGTTGTAGACCAGAAGAAAATGATAAACCCCCAATTGATGGTGGAGGGGATAAAGAAGTGATTGAACTTGATTACTTATATGAACTAGATGGAACGTTAGCTAAAAAAGCCGGGAAACAGTCTGATTTATTAGAAGACAATTTGCGGCTTTTTAGTGGTGATTTAGCAGAAAACGGCACTAACTTAGTTAGAGCCAATTTATGGACTTACAGTGCTTATTTTACAACTGTCAATCAACTCTATATGATGGATCCAAGCCCACATTATAAACAACTTCTCGACTTAGCATCAGAAGAATTAGAATGGTATGTTGCGACTCATCGTGAAGATGATCATTTAGTATATGCTTCTAAAAATGGAACGGAAGAACCGGCATTTTTTGATGATAATGTTTGGTTAGTTATTGGTTGGATTAATGGTTATAATGCAACTGGTGATAAAGAGTTTTTAGATAAAGCAATTCGTAATATGGACTGGATTTATACTGGTTGGCAACAAGATATTGGTGGTATCTTCTGGCGTGAATTCCCAGATAGTTATACTAACGCAGAAAAAGGAAGAAACACTTGTATTAATGGTCCGGCTGCTTGGGCATCAGCGATGTTATATGAAATTACCGGTGATATAGATTATCTAGATTGGTCGATTAGAATTTATAATTGGACTAAACGAAATTTATATGACAATATCGAAAAAGTCTTTTGGGATAATATTGATGGTGATGGGTTTGTTAATAAATGGACATTTACCTATAACCACGGCACCATGTTGTCAGCGGCAGCTTATTTATATAAAATAACCAAAGAAGACAGATTTAAAGATGATGTTTCAGATTATATGGAAGGCGCTGAAAAAGTCTTTTATGAAGGAAATTTATACGATCTATTTCCTCAAGGTGCATTTTATAAAGATAACCCTTGGTTTAGAGTATATTTAGTACAAGGATTCTTTGACGCGATGCGTTTTGTTGATCCTAATTACGGTTACCGCCTAGAACGAGTTAAAGCAGGTATTTTATTTGCTTATGATAATCATTTTATTGATGAGACCGGCTTTATTTTCGAAGACTGGTCCGGGCGTATTCCTAATGAAGGAGCCGGCAGTGGGTTTAATAAATACCCCAGAACATTATTTGTTGTTGGTAACATTGAAATTTTAACAATCCTAGCTCAATATGAAGCTTATATTATCGAGGTAACGAAATGAAAAAATTATATGGGATTATTTTAGTTGTATTAACATTAGTTTTTATGGTTGGCTGTAAACCTGAAGAAAATGAACTAGTCATCGATAATGCTTTTTATGATGCCGGACTTAATCATACTTATTTAATCTATGATCATTTTTATCATGCCCCAGGTTATTTTTCTGCTTATGATCCCGCTGATACAACTCCTGGTTCAGAATATGCTGGAACGGCGGCCTTATGGGATTACGGTGCTGTGATGACGATGTTAGCAGCCGCTGCTAATTTAAACCCGAATTTGCCATTATTTAAAGAAAAAATTGAAGATGTGATGGAAGGACTTAAAAAATTTAGAATGCCAAGAACTCAACTTCATTACTCGGCAATTGTTGGGGCAGGTGGTGAACCATACTATGATGATAATGCTTGGGTTGTATTAGCTTTATATGATTTAGCAAAAGCATACGATGATGACGAGTTAATGGCTCATTCACGCGAATTATTAGATTATGTATTATCTGGTGAGTCAGAAGATGGTGGAATTTATTGGAAAGAAACTGTTAGTTCTAGAAACACTTGTAGTAGTGGGCCAATGGTTGTAGCATCAGTTCTTCATTATTTGGAAAATCCTGAAGAAGAACAAGAATTATTAGAAGCGGCCATTAGAGTTTATAACTGGACAAAAACGGTATTAAGAGATCCATCGGATAATGTTTATTGGGATAATGCTATTTATGACTATACTAATGATGTTGAACAAGTTGAAAAATGGAAATTTACCTATAACTCAGGTACGATGATCTGGGCTGGTGTATTACTACATCAAGCAACTAATGAAATGTCATATCGCCAAGATGCGATTGATACCGCTCTTGGAGCATTGGGATTTTACTATCAACCAAATAAAGATGGTAGATATTTCTATCCAAGAACTCCTTGGTTTAATTTATATTTATTACGTGGTTTTATCGAACTAGCTAAATCAGATGAAAGTAATTCATATGATTATTTAGTTAATACCTTTAAAACAAGTTTAAGATACGGTTTAGTTAATGGAACCGAAGAAAGAGGATTTATTCTACCGACATGGGGCAGTGGTGAAAATTCAACTACTGATAAATTCTTACCATTATTAGAAACGGTAGCCTCAACTGAAATGATGTTTCTATTAGCTGACTGGGAAATCAATCATGAGAAGGGGGACCAATGAGAAAAAGGATCATTCTATCAATTTTAATTTTATTTTCAACCCTTATCTTAGTGGCTTGCAATAAAGAGGACATCAAGCCAATGACCGATGAAGAAGTTAGCGAAAAGCTTGAGTCATTAAATGATTATGGCCTCGATTTATTTCAAAAAGGCGACAACCTACCATTATTCAGGCCAGAAATAACTAGTGAACAAACATCTAGTTATAGTCGTAATGGTAATAACACCGATGGCTTTGGCATGGGTGGGAATGTTGATGGCGAGGTTAACTCGCTATCAATAAGAAGACCACTACTTATCTTAAATCAGCCAGGAGTTGTCTACCGGATGTGGTTTACAACTTGGGAGTCAGCTCCCACTCTAACAATTATGATTGACGGTCAAACACCGTATCGCTTTAATTTAGATGATATGACTAGTGGAGAATTTGACAACTTTTATAAACCATTAGTTTTTGACCGCGAAGAATCAAGTGGTAGCTACGTATCTTACGTACCAATGGTTTTTAAAGAATCAATTGAAATTTATGGTTCTGGTAATTTTTATTTCAATATTAACTTTCAAAAGTATCCGCACGGAACACAGTTAGAATATGATGACTTTGATAATAACTTAGAACCAGCTCTTAATATTATGGGTAATCCTGGTGTTGATCCTAAAATTGCAAATAATGATATTACTACCAATAAAACGTTTAATTTAGGAGCTAATGATACCAAAACGATTTATGAAAGCAACACTAAGCAAACTGTTACCGCTTTAAAAGTCAGGTTTCCTAATTTAACGGTTAACGAATTTGACCGCACGATTTATGAAGATGATGGCTATCGTTTAAACAAAGGTAGTTCAATAACTTTTGATTTGAACGCCAAATCAGCGGGAAGACACACTCTTATATTTAGAGGAGTCTTAAATAATGATGTTAGACAAGAAGCAAGTGTTTTATTAAACGGCACAATTGCTAGTCGTGATTTAGTAATTAGACAAAGGCGTCTTGATGGCTTTGAATGGAAAGATGATGATTATTTTGAAGACACTCAATTGGTTATTGAGATTCCAAGTGCCGGCAAACATAGTATTAAAATTACTGCAAAATCTAACTTTATCGAATTATATAACGTTAGATTAGTTGAAAGTGGTAATGAAACTGATTCGCTTGATTTCGGCGTTGAAAGCCAAGAGAACAAGCATAACTTTTCATCAAGTGGCTTGGTAGCGCCACGAAAATCAACATTAGAGTATGACCCAAACACATTAATTGACCAAACAACTTGGGCTCAAATCTTTAGTGAAGAAGACTTAATTAATCAAGTTTATATTAAAATTAGTTACCCCGACTTACAAACACCAGCAGTTTTAGCACCAATCGCCACTTTCTTTGGTGTTGGTCAATTTGGTTTATTCAAAACCCTAGGTTTAATGGTTGGTCTTGATGGTGATGGTTGGATGTATTCATATTATCCGATGCCTTTTGAAAAAGGCATCAAAATCGAATTAATTAACCACTCTGAAATTAGTTTTTCCAATTTAGAAGCAATCGTTAGTTATGAAACCAATCAATTTGAAAAAGGTAGCTATGGATATTTTAAAACCAATTACGTTGAAAACATTTTTGATTCACCAACTGGACTTAAAAATGGCGTTCCAATTGATGTTTTAAACGTTGAAGGAACCGGACATGTCGTCGGGATTACTCATTCCCAAACTGGTGCTTACTTTGGTCTTCATTCTAGATATTATTTAGAAGGAGATGAACAAATCTATCTTGATGGTAGTCTTGGACATGCTTTCCATGGTACTGGTACGGAAGATTTATATAATGGTAGTTGGTATTTTAAAAACGGTGTTCAAACAACTCCGTTATTCGGACAAAGTAATCATAATTACCGTGGTGATCGTGACCGTACGGTCATGGTTAGAACATTTTTAACCGATCCGATTTATTTTAAAAACGGCATTGATTTTAAAATCGAACACGGGGGTAATAATGACCGTGCTGATTCTGATGTATATTTATTAACTTATTACTATCATCAAGAAAGAGCGCTGTTAGTTAAAACGGATAGTATGAATCTTAATAATGAAGAAGATATTAATACTCATAATTATCAATTTGACAACCGCAGTGAATTTACTAATCTTGGGACTAGTGGTTTTACTTATGAAGGACTTCATATTCATCAACGGACCAATTATACGATGATGGCAACGGTAATTGAAGAATCATCATTTGAATTAGAAATCTTTAATGATAATGACGGAGCCGTCTTAAGAAGAGAATACTTATTAGAACATATAAATCAAGCTGCTGAGATATATGTTGATGGTAAGTTAGTAGGAATTTGGCAATCACCACATCGTAATGCTTTTGGTTACTTTGTTAGACAAGATGATTTTTATATTCCATCTAGTTTTACCAAAGATAAAGATAAAATTACTATTACTGTTAAGGTCCAAACAACAGCCGATTCATATGTTTGGACAGAAAGCTATTATGAAATTTATTCAATAATGAAATAGAAAGAGGAGGAATAAATTATGAGAAAATGGTTTTTATTAATTATGACCGTACTGGTCGCAACAGCCTTAGTTGCTTGTGATGGCGGTGAACAAGGCGGCGAAGGAGAAGAATTTCCCGAACAAATAACAATTTGGGCTGACAATACTTATTGGGGAGGCGCCAATGAAGAGTTAGTCCTTGAGATGGTTAGTGCTTATGAAGAAGAAACGGGAATTAAAGTTATTTATGAAGCACTACCTAGTTTAAGAGACCGTATTAACGGTTCATTTCTAGGCGGCGAAGCCCCTGACGTTATCATTTGGGACCGTTGGGAAACTCCGTCATATGTTAGAGAACAAAAATTAGTTAACTTAAAACAATACATTGAAGCTGATGAAATTGATTTAAGTGACTACCAAGAAGTCGCATTAGCAGAAATGACTTATGAAGGTGGTATTTATGGTCTACCTTTAGATATTGATGCTTGGGGATATTGGGTAAATAAAACGATGGTTAATGAAGCAAACGATCGTTTAAGAGCAGCTGGTAAGCCAGAAGTTAAGGTTTTACCAACAACTTGGGATGAACTAAGAGATACAGCAATCGCAACTACCCAGTTTGACTCTAGTGGAAAAATGACCGTGGCAGGATTAAATGTTAATACGCCAGGCGCATTTTTCTCATATATGCAAACTGCAGGCGGCAAATTATTAGCAACTAATGATAAAGGACAAGTTGTCGCTAACTTTAATAATGAATATGGTCATGCCGTCATTAAATATTGGTTTGAATTAATTCATGAACACAAAGTTTACGACGCCGGGATTAGCTCAACTGTTGGTGGAGCTGATGACCCATTTATTGCTCAAAAAATCGCGATTCAATCAAACTCTTTATTAAACGGTGCTAAATTCTATGATATGTATATTGGTGATGATTTTGAATATGAATTCATTCCATTTCCAAAAGGTCCATCAGCTGAATTTGTTGGCACTACGGGTGAAAATGCAGGTTCTAATGGTGGGGGATTAATGGGTGGATTTGGATTAGCGGTTCCACTATCATCAAAAAACCAAAAAGCTGGTTATAACTTAATTAAATGGTGGTTAACTGACACTGAAAAAGTTGTTCGTTGGTCAGAAATTTCTCAATTAATTCCAGCCAAATTATCAGTTATTGAAGAATTAAGAACTAAAGACATTCCAAACGTTAGAAACGTTTTAGATGTCTTACCAGACTTA
Organism: uncultured Acholeplasmataceae bacterium; assembly: GCA_964600625.1. GTDB lineage: Bacteria > Bacillota_I > Bacilli_A > Acholeplasmatales > Acholeplasmataceae > DUQW01. The sequence continues at coordinate 20,059 of CAZRJV010000010.1, read as the reverse complement.
AAAATTAGACCACAAGTTGATGGTTACCCATCAGTAGAAACTGGTGTATTTATGGCAGTTATTCCAACCGTTTTATTTGGCGATGCTTTCTTAAAAGGTAATCCTGAATTAGATGATCGAATTTATGCCCTATTAGCAAGTATGGAGAGAAGTGCAAACGACACCTTTAGATTCGCAGAACTATAATTAATAAGTAGAAAGGTTGGTGTTTTAACATGCAACATACTGAAGAAATTAAATTGAGTCAGGATGCACCACAACAGCCATACAAAAAACCTTTATTTACACGAAAGGGACAAATTAACTTTTGGGGATATACATTTATAACACCTGCAATTATTGTGTTTGTAATGTTTACCATTCTTCCCATTATTTTAACGTTATCACTATCACTTACTAACATGGGATCAGTAATTTCAACTAATTACGATTTTATTAAATTAGCTAACTTTAAGTATATTATTTCAACTGATACTGCTTTTTGGAATGGAATGAAAACGATTATAATGTTTGCCATCATAACCGTTCCAACTACTTTAGCTGGTTCAATGGTGTTAGCTTTAATTATCCGTAAACCTATTGTTGGAACCAAGTTTTTCCGAGGATTATTTTATTTACCAGGAATTACTTCCAGTGTTGCAACAGCGATGGTATGGAGTGGGTTATTAAACCGTGATGGTACGATTAACGGGATGATTAATGGCATAAATAAAATTCTACATCCCATTTTTCAATCAAATGTGATTCCAAATATTTTACTTGATACACCAGGTGGTCATGCCATCTGGGGTATCATCTTAATGACTTTTTGGGGTGGACTAGGTGGTAACATGGTTTTATTCTTAGCCGGAATGAATGCAATCCCAGAAGGAATTTATGAAGCGGCTAAGATGGACGGAGCTGGTAGAATTAGACAGTTTTTCTCAATTACGCTTCCTTTAATGAAACCATCAATTACTTTTGCGTTAACATTATCACTAATTGGAACAATGCAAATGTTTGAACCACTAATTTTATTAAATGTTGATGGACAGACGACAACGCCCGTTCATCAAATTTACTTGCGGCACCAACAAAATATGGGCTTGGCGACCGCACAATCACTTATCTTGTTTGTAATTATCATGGTAATTACTTTTGCCATGCAAAAAACAAATAAAGAAAGTTTTTTCTAGGAGGATATTGAGATGGCAAAATTAGAAAATAGTGAACTCTTAATGACAAATCCACCGATGACACAAAAGAAAAAACTTTTTAAAACTCAACGATCGAAAAATATTAGAGATAATGTTTTTCTGTGGATTATTAGAATTGCTCTTGGATTTGTCTTTGCATATCCAATGGTATGGGCAATTATTACATCGTTTACGCATGTTGATGGATCATCTTTTACATCAGGATTATTTCAAAAGGTTCAAATGCCTTTTTCAACCGAAAACTATAAATATGTCATTCAGCGACGTAATATAAACACAGGTCAAATTATGATATTGCAAGCTCTTTCCAACACCCTAATTTTAACATTGGTAGGAGGAGCAATTAATATTACCGTAACAACTATTGCTGGCTATGCTTTTGCAAAATTAAATTTTAAAGGTAACAAAGTTATTTTTAGAATTCTAATTACATCGATGATGATTCCTGGTGTTGTTACTATGTTTCCAACCTTAATTGTTATCTCACGGTTAAAGTTATGGAATATATGGGGTGTTATTTTGCCCGGAGCAAGTAGTGTTTTCAATATCTTTTTCATGCGGCAATTTTTTATAAACTTGCCGGATGAACTCGGAGAAAGTGCCGAGGTTGATGGAGCTAGTGAATTCCAAATATTTACAAGAATTTATCTACCACAAGTTAAACCAGCAGTAGCTGCGTTAGCAATCTTTAACTTTCAAGGCGGATGGAATAACTTTTTAATGCCTTACATTGTTTTAGGTAACAAAACTTTGGTATTATCAACATTTGTTAAATTCTTTGACTCCAATCATATTGGACACATTATGGCAGCGTCAATGTTAATGACATTACCAATCTTGTTAATATTCATTTTCTTCCAAAAATATTTTATGCAAAGTGTTACGATTTCAGGAGTAAAAGAATAATTTACAAGATATATCATATATGATATAATTGAAAGAGTGATGAACATATGAAAAATATTCCTTTATATCAAAAAATATTTGAACATTACTATAATAAAATAGTAACTGGTCAAATTAAAGAAGGAGAACAAATCCATACCGAAAAACAGATTATGGAAATCTTTTACGTATCAAGAATAACTGCAAAAGCAGCTGTTGATATGTTAGCGGAACGGGGCTTAGTTACTAGAATAGCTGGCCGTGGAACGTTTGTGACAAGATCACCAAAAATTCGGCCAATCGATAAAGACACGAAGTTAATAGGTGTTATTTTATGTGATATTGAATATTCTTTTGGATTTGATATCTTAAAAGGAATTGAAGATGAAGCGCGAGCTAGAAATATTCATATTCTCTTTAGAAGAACATTTGAAGAATTAGATCAAGAAAATGAAGCAATTACTCAAATGGTAGAAATCGGCGTGAACGGGATTGTAATACAAACCGTTCACGGCGAAACCTATAGTGATGAAATTTTAAAATTATTTTTAAATGGGATGCCAATTGTTTTAATCGATCGTCACATGGATAAAACAAAAGTACCTTTCGTAACATCTAATAACACTAGGTCAAGTTATGAAATGGCGAAGTATTTAATTGATCTTGGTTATCGAAATATTAGTTTTATCTCGGCATCACCAGATCGAACATCAACTTTGGGGGATCGTTACCGTGGTTTTAAAGACGCGATCAAAAATGATCGGACACCAGATTTATTAACGTTGGTGACCCCAGAAATTAGAGACCGCAACAAAAATTTAGTCGAACAAGACTTAGAACAAATTAAAAATCATCTTAACGATAATCCGAAAATCGATTGCATCTTTGCAGCCGAGTTATATGTTGCAAAACTTGTTAAACAAGTATTTGAATCAATGAATTTAAATATTCCAAATGATATCGGTGTCGTCTGTTTTGATACTGATGAAACACAATTCAATGGTGGGTTTTCCTTCACCCACATTGAGCAAAATCAATATGATATGGGACGGATTGCCGTTGCGACAATTGATGACATAATTGAAGGAAAACCAGACGTTAAAATCGATCACTATATCGATGGTAAAATTATTGATGGTGATTCAATACTAAGAAAAAGAGGTAGATAATACATGAAAAAATTTAACGGATTAGTAACTGATTTAGGTAGTTTAACGAAATTATCAGACGCCAAGAGTCGCTCAATTAGCCCCGAAAATTATACTGGTGCTAAGGGTAAAGGTGGCATGGCTGAAATTGGAGAGGGTTTTGCTAGTGAAGCCGCTCGTGAATTAGGAAAAGGTTGGAAGGTAAATCCTTTCCACGTTATAAAAGCTGGCGAAGTTTTTGAAATGGCCAATATTGAAGGACCAGGAGCGATTCAACAAATATGGATGACACCAACTGGATCTTGGCGCCACACGATTTTAAGAATTTATTACGACGACCAAGATTGGCCTTCAGTTGAAGTGCCAATTGGTGATTTCTTTTGTAGTGGATGGGGAACATATTCACCAGTCAACTCAGCAACAATTACGGTTAACCCAGGAAGTGCTTTTAATTCATATTGGATTATGCCGTTTAGAAAAAACATTCGAATTACGATGGAAAACATTGATCAAAATGATATGGTTGTTTATTATCAAATTAATTATACATTAACCGAAATTGATGAAGATATGGCATATTTCCATGCAAGATTTAACCGAACTAATCCTCTTCCATACAAAGAAGACTATGTAATCATTGATGGTATTAAAGGCAAAGGCCATTATGTCGGTACTTATATGGCTTGGGGTGTCAATAATGCTGGTTGGTGGGGAGAAGGTGAAATTAAATTCTTCATGGACGGAGATAAAGAGTATCCAACTATTTGTGGAACCGGAACTGAAGACTATTTTAATGGGTCCTATAACTTTGAAAATAAATCAACTAACGTTTATGAAACATATACCACACAATACGCTGGTTTAAATCAAGTAATTAAACCTGATGGCTTATATCGCTCGCAACAACGTTTTGGGATGTATCGTTGGCATATTACAGACCCGGTTCGCTTTGAAAAAGAATTAAAAATTACAATGCAAGCACTTGGTTGGAGAAGCCACCATCGTTATTTACCACTTCAAGATGATATTTCATCGGTTGCTTATTGGTATCAAACATTACCATCACCAAAATTTGATAAATTTTACACCGCTGATGAACTGGAAGTGATTTAATTTGACTAAAGAAGAACAAGTTAAACTATTTAACGAAGTTTTAGAAAAAGAAGCGCAAGCAATTTTAACTGCACAATCTAGCATTTCGCCTAGCGAAGTGCTAGAAGCAGCTTTTTTGATATCTAATTTTAAAGGGAAATTGTTAATAGTAGCAATCGGTAAAGGTGGCTACGTCGGACAAAAAATGTCAGCAAGTTTTGCCAGTATGGGAATACCTAGTTTCTACATTCACGCAACTGAACTTTTCCATGGTGATTTTGGCCGAATTGAAGAAGATGATATTATTATTTTATTATCACATAGTGGTGAAACTGAAGAAGTTGTTAAAGCGGCCCAAGTATTAAAAGAACGTGGTAACAAATTAATTGCCATCACAAAAAGTGATAAGACTAGTTTAGCCAAATTAGTCGATGTTTCATTGTTATATGGTCAATTTCCTGAAGCGGACCATATCAATATGGCACCAACATCTTCATCAACTGTGATGTTAGCAGTTGGCGACGCTTTAATGGTTTTAGTTAGTAAATTGATTGGTTATAGTGCCGTAAATTTCAAAAAAAATCATCCGGGCGGCAGTCTTGGTAAAAAGGAAGTTTAAATTATGAGTGTTTTAGTAGTAGGTAGTTTTATGACCGATTTAGTGGCTAGAACTAATTTTAGTCCAACTCCAGGACAAACAGTCATCGGTAACTCATTTGGCACCTATCTTGGCGGAAAAGGAGCAAATCAAGCAGTTGCTAGCAAACGAGCTGGCTCAAAAACTTATATGGTTGGAGCTTTAGGAGATGATAGTTTAGGGAATAATTTCTTAAACTTTTTTAAACAATCTGGCTTTGATCCCCATCACATCGTTATAAAACCAAACCAAGTTAGTGGAGTTGGTCATATCGTTATCAATGAACATACTGGTCAAAATCAAATTATTATTATTCCTGGTGCTAATTTATTATTTAACCGAAGTGATTTATTAAAATATCAAAATTTATTTGAAGAAGTTAGTATTGTTGTTAACCAACTAGAAATGGATGATGATATTGTTATTGCGAGTAAAGAATTAGCGCTAAAACATAACAAACTATATCTACTAAATCCGGCTCCATATAAAAAGCTGCCAGACCATGTTTTAAAAGGAATTGATTTTATTACACCTAATGAAACTGAATTAGCAGCCTTTGTCGGAAAAGATGAGTTAACTACGATGGAAGACTTTCAAAAAGCTAGTCAAGAATTAATTAATAAAGGGATAAAAAATGTAATTACAACCCTAGGAGAAAAAGGAGCCATGCATTGTGATAAACATGGTTGCACTATTTATCCAGCATTTGAAGATAAGATAGTAATTGATACGGTGGCGGCAGGTGATGCGTTTAATGGGACATTTGCAGCCATGATTGATCAAGGTTTAGCGATAAATGAAGCCGTTATATATGCAAATGCTGCCGGCGCTCTTACAACGACTAAAAAAGGAGCAATTCCAAGCATTCCGACAATTCAAGAAATCAAAGCTTTTATTGCTAAACATCAAGTCGATAAATAATCATTTTCAATTAGTGTATCCTTTGACATAAACTAGCAATTTAGGTATAATTCTAATGTTTAGGTGATAAAAATGAAGTGGAGTTTATTTGAACTTGAAAAAATTAATCAAATAAATGAAACTATCGCTCGTTATGATGTTCCTGAAGGATATAGCGATGTCGACTCGATTTCAAACATCCAAGTTAGTGGACCGGTAATTCATCAGAGTTCAGAAGTTCACATCCTTTTAAATGTTAAAGCCGAACTAATTATGTTATGTGCATTTACGTTAAAAGAAGTTGAGGTTATGCTAGACTTTCAACTAGATTTGATTTTTGGAAACTCAGTTGACGCCGATTATGAATTAACTAATCCATTAGAATTGGATGATATTGTCTTAGGAAATATTTTAACCGAAAAACCCTACCGGGTCTTTCATAAAACGGCTGACCGTTCATTATTTGAACCGAAACCCGAGGTTCATCCCGCTTTTGCTGAGCTAGATGAATTACTTAAAGAATAAAGGAGGGATTTGCAATGGCAGTTCCATTTCGCAGAACCGGTAAAACAGCGAAAAGAAAAAGAAGAACACATCAAAAACTAAAAGCTCCCGCTTTAGTGACGTGTCCACAAACCGGAGAATTCACATTGCCTCATCGTGTAACACCAAACAGTGGTTACTACAAAGGCCAATTAGTATTAACTAAAAAGGAAAAGAAAGACTAATTAGTTAATCAAAAGAAATAGGTGCTCATGCACCTTTTTCTTTTGATAAGAAAGATTAATTTTTATAGTGGCATATTTTATAATTTAGTGGTAAAATTTAGTTAAAGGAATAAGTAATTATGAAACATATTAGTGTCTTATTAGACGAGTCAATTAAATATTTAAACATTAAAGAAAATGGTATCTACGTTGATGCTACTTTAGGTGGGGCTGGTCATTCAAAGGCGATTTTAAATCATCTTTCATCAGGGCATCTTTACTCTTTTGATCAAGATAGTTATGCCATTGAATACGCCTCGAAAGTTTTAGAAAGTTTTTCTAATTACACATTAATTAAGTCAAATTTCCAACATTTAACTAGTGAGTTAAACCGGTTAAATGTTTTTAAAATTGATGGTATTTTATTTGATTTAGGACTTTCATCATTTCAAATTGATGATCGCGAACGCGGGTTTTCATATCTTGATGACTTTGATTTGGATATGAGAATGAATCAACAATCAGATTTTAGCGCTATAGATGTTTTAAACAACTATTCTATTGAGCAATTAACTAGAGTTTTTCGTGATTACGGAGAAGAAAAAAATGCTTATCAAATCGCTAAAAAGATTGTCGCTAATCGTCCGATCAATACGACTAAGGAATTAGTTCAAATTTGTGATCAAGTTAATTTTAAAGTTAAAGGTCATTCAGCTAAGAGAGTTTTCCAAGCTCTACGTATTGAAGTTAATCAAGAGTTAGATGTGTTAAAAAAAACTCTTGATCAACTAATTAATTTATTAAATCCTGGTGGTAGAATTGTAATTATAACTTTTCACTCATTAGAAGATAGAATTGTTAAACATTATTTTAAAGATAATTCCGAAGTTAAAATTATTAAAGGCTTGCCGATTGCGGTTGAACCAAAAGCACCCCTTAAGCTAATTAATCATAAACCAATTTTACCAAGTGAAGAAGAAATGAATGTTAATAGTCGTAGTCGCTCCGCTAAGTTGCGAGTTGCCGAAAAAGTTTAAAAAAAAGGACTATCCAAAATTTTGGATAGTCCTTTTATATCTTATAAACAATTAATTATTGTCTTCTTTTTTAGAAACACCAACAGTTAAACGGATATAGTTCACATTATATTCGGTTTCATTTTCGATATAACGAGTAATTGAATCATAAATACGTTTATTATTGATTTCAATAATTTGATTATTTGCTTGATCGACTAGGTGGATATGATTGTCAGCTGTATGCATTTTATTGTCTATGGCAATTTCGTAGTATTTTACTTGATTGATAAACAAGACAACGATGATTTTTTCTTGTAAGAAAAAATCAATATTGTTATAAATAGATGCTACATTAGTAAAACCTTTCTCAGCAAGTCGCATTTGAATCTGTTTGAAAGTTAAGTGATCGTCACTTAACACTTCTAATAGTGCAATTCGAGATTTAGTAATTCGATAACCCTTTTCTCGAAGTTGTCCCAAATAGGCTTCTAAATTTTTTCTCATAAATAATCACTTCCTTTACCAGTTGATATTATACAACTTGTTTATACTAAATTCAAACTATAACACTTAAAAAAGAAGTATAATTTGAGTATTTATCGAAAAAAATTACTATTTATATTTTTTAATCATGCGCCAAATTTTTTAATAATAGAAAAGGTTATAACTAGGCGAAATGTTTATTATATCCCTTATAAAAGCATTTAAATGAAATCCATAATAAATCAAATGGTACCTGTTTTTTGTGAAAACCTATTTTTATTTTCGTATAGAAGTAGTTATTTATAAATAAAGAATTATCACGGAAATTTGAATAAATAAAGTTAACCAATTTATATACAATAAACTCTTAAATATAAAAAAACGATAAGCATTTACTTTCATCAAACATAAGAGTATACTGCAAGTGAAAAGGGGGGTTGAATCAATGAAAAAAATCCTAGTAACAGGCGCTACCGGCCATGTTGGAAATGTTGTAGTCAAAGAATTATATACCAAAGGATATGAGGTATATTCTTTAGTGTTGCCTAATGATAATATTGATTATTTGATCCCGTATTCAAAAATTGTTTATGGTGATATCTTGGATTATAAAGGTTTGTTATACCTCTTTAAAGGAATTGATTATATAATCCATTGTGCTGGGTATATTGATATTGGCTCTGGCAATAAAAAGCAATTATATAACATTAATGTTAATGGTACAAAAAACGTTTTAAATGCAGCTTATCACAACCAAGTGAAAAGGGTTGTTTATACATCAAGTGTACATGCGATACCAGCTTTAAAAGATAACCAATTACTTGAAGAAAATGAGCATTTTGACCCAAAGTTAGTAAAGGGTCATTATGCTAAATCAAAAGCGATTGCGACGCAATTAGCACTTGATTTTACCCATAATTATGACCTTGATATCGTCATTACCCATCTCGGTTCAGTTGTTGGTGGATCTGATTTTAAGCTCTCATATATGGGGACGGTAGTTAATCGCTATCTGCAAGATAAATTGCCGCTATATATTGATGGTTCTTATAATTTTATTGATGTTAAAGATGTTTCAAAAGGTATCATTAAAGCGTTAGAAATTGGTAAAAGAGGCGAATGTTATTTGTTAACCGGTATTCAAAAAACGGTTAAAGAATATTTAGATGATATCGCAAATTTTGCTAGAATTAAACCGTTAAAAAGAAAGGTTAATTATACATTTATATTAATATTATCCAAGTTTTTTGAATTGTTTTCGAAAATGAGTAATAAAAAACCTCTATTAACGACTTATTCTGTCCGTGTTTTGAAAAGTAATTCTAATTTTTCTAATCAAAAAGCGGTTAATGACTTAGGTCTAACACTGCGGCCGTTCGAAGAAACGATTGCTGATATTGTTAATTTTAATTATTCATTAATTTTAACTCAGAAAAAGTTTAAATTACGGCCAGCTATCAAAAATGGACATCCCAAAACCTAAGTGCAGTTAAATAAAAAGCGCGATGAACACTTTTTTATTTGAAATACAAAAAATAAAAGTGGCCTCATAGTTTATTATATAAATAAACTTATGTTATAATGTTTATTGAGGTATTAATATGATTATTCTATTTGGTGGGTCGTTTAATCCGCCGACAAATGCGCATTTTCAAATAATAGAAAAACTCAATAACTTACTTAATCCAACTAAAATTATTGTGATGCCAGTCGGTAATAGATATCCCAAAAAAAATCTAGCTAGTGATCAAAACCGCTTGGAAATGCTACAACTTGTCAGCAATCATTTTTCTAATGTTGAAGTAAGTGATTTTGAAATTAATCAGCCATTTGTAGGAACTATTAGGGCGTTAGAACATTTTTCTAATGTTTATAACAAAAATATTTGTTTAGCAATTGGTGCTGATAATTTTAAAACGATTGATCAATGGATTGAAGCAAACAAACTAATCAAAAATTATCCGATAATTGTTTTTAATCGTCAAGATTTAATTGATAATCAGATGGTAACTGATTTTGAAGCTAAATATCAAGTTAAACTAACTATTGTTAAATTTGATAATAATATTTCAGCGTCTAAAATTAGAAGTGATGTTGATAAGTACCGTCAATTTTTATTACCTGAGGTTTATGCCTATATAAAAAACAATCAATTATATAAGGAGGAGTAGCGATGTTTTCTTTAAACTTTTTAAAAGCAGGAATTGCAATACCGGTTATTAAAGTTGGTAATATCAATGATAATGCCAATGAAATTATTAAAATATTAGACCAATCAAAGGCTGGCGTTGTATTATTTCCAGAGTTAAACCTAACTAGTTTATATTGTGGAGATTTATTTTTACAAAGTCATTTTTTAGAAGAAGCTTTAGATGCTGCTATTAGAATCATTGCTAGTACCACTTACCGTGGTTTATTTACGATTGGGCTGCCATTTGAACTCGAAAATAACGTTTATAATGCTGTTTTGGTTGTTTCTAATCAAGAAATTATTGGCATTAGTGTTAAAAACAATTTGACAAATGCGGAAAAAAGATATTTTACCGAATATCTAGAAGATCCAATTATCATTGATATGGACGGTGAAGAAATTCCTTTTGGTGTTTCTATCTTTACTTATAATGATTTAAAAATAGGTCTTGAAATTGGTCAAGAAGGACACGGAGTATTTCCATCTTCCGATATTTTAGCAGCTAATGGCGCCAATGTTTTGTTAAATCCGGCCAGTGATTATGAATATCTAAATTCCGGTAGTGATAAAATACAACGGGCTTTAGAACATTCTAAACGACAAATTTCAGCTTATTTATACGCATCACCATCGCCAACGGAATCAACTAGTCAATATGTTTATGCTGGTGATATGATTGCTGCGATTAATGGCGAAATTATTGATGAAGCGTCAGTTTTATATGACGGTTTTAATTATCTAGAGTTTGATATTGATCTAAACTATCTAAACCATCAAAGAAAACTTAATAATCGATTACCTTCATTTGATTCGGAAATCGAAATTTTATTTGACCTAGATGAAACCGATGACTATTCATTTGAATTTATCGATAGCCTACCATTTTTTGATGGTGGTAATATGACTGATAATTGTAGTGTAATTAATCAATTACTTATTCAAGCATTAATCAAGAAACTATCTTCACTACCAAAACACCTTCAAAAAGTTGTTATTGGTGTCTCAGGCGGCGCTGACTCAACTTTAGCGCTTTTGATAGCCGAACAAGCCGTCGAAAAGATGGGACTTGACCGCACTGCTTTAATTGGTGTTTCCATGCCTAGTAAAAACAGTAGTCAAGAAAGTTCCAAAAGAGCACTTGAATTAATTGAGAAAACAAAAGCGACTAAATTTTTAATTCCAATTGATGAACAACTTAATTTGCATTTAAAATCAATTGACCATGACTTAAAAGATGTAACTTATGAAAATGCACAAGCTAGAATTAGAACCAACATTTTAATGGATTTGGCTAATAAACATGGGGGAATTGTCCTTGGGACTGGTGATTTATCAGAAATTGCTTTAGGTTTTGCAACTTATAACGGTGATGCCAGTAGTATGTATGGTATAAATTCAGGAATTCCTAAAACGGTTGTCTTAGAAATGTTAAGGTATTTATCAAGTGAAGTGTATTTAGAACTCTCAGAAGTAATTTATGAGATTGCTAATACTAAACCATCACCAGAGTTATTAAAAGGACAAATAACCGAAGATATTATTGGTCGTTATGATATTAATGATTTTATTTTATATCATTTTGTAAAATCTGGCTGGCAGGAAAATGAATTGTTGTTAACGATTCCGCAAGCTTTTGATGTTTCAAAAGCGGAAGCTTTAACTTATATTAAAAGGTTTTTCAAACGGTTTTATCAAAGTCAATTTAAGCGACAAGTTATGCCAGAAGGACCAAATATATTAAATTTTAGCTTAAATCCATATGATGGATTTAGGCTAGCAGGAGATAATGAAGTTGAGTAAAGAAGGAAAAAAAGTAATTTTAGGTTTATCAGGCGGCGTTGATTCAGCGGTTGCGTTATATATATTAAAAAAACAAGGCTATGATGTAACAGCCGTTTTTATGCGTAATTGGGACTCAGCACTTAATCGTGATATTTTAGGTAACCCAACTGCAGATGATGATATGTGTCCTCAAGAAAGTGATTATCAAGATGCTTTAAGTGTCGCAACTCAATTAGGAGTTAAATTAGAGCGAGTTGATTTTATCAAAGAATATTGGGACCGAGTGTTTACTTATTTTTTAAACGAATATAAACTTAACCGCACACCGAACCCTGATGTTTTATGTAATAATGAAATAAAATTCAAAGCTTTTCTTGATTATGCTATGGCTAAAGATGTTGACTATATTGCGATGGGGCATTATGCTCGTGTTCGACACAGTGATCAAGGCTCTAAGTTATTAAAAGGCTTAGATAAAAATAAAGATCAATCTTATTTTTTATCACAATTAACTCCAGCACAGCTATCTAAGGCTTTATTTCCAATTGGAGATTTAGAAAAAAAGGAAGTTCGAAAAATTGCCGATGAACTAAACTTAATTGTTAGCGATAAAAAAGATTCCACCGGAATTTGTTTTATTGGCGAACGCGATTTTAATCGCTTCCTAGCCAACTATTTACCTGCTAAACCCGGTTTAATGAAGCGACTAGATGGCACGGTAATTGGCGATCACATGGGTTTAATGAATTACACTATCGGGCAAAGAAAAGGCCTAGGCATTGGAACCTTAGATGGTTTGGATGGTCCTTGGTTTGTGGTAGGTAAAGATTTATCTACTAATACCTTAATCGTAGAAAATAAAGATAACTTAAAATACCTTGAATCAGATGAAGCTAGAATAATTGATTATGTCTGGCGTGGTGAGAAGAAAAATGGTCGTTATTTTGCTAAGTTTAGATATCGCCAAGCTGATCAACCAGTTGAAGTTGAGTTTATCGATGATAAGACATTGATTGTTAAATACGACAATATTAAAGCTGTTACGCCAGGACAAGTCTGTGCTATTTATTCAGGTGATGAATGTATTGGTTCCGGATTTATTGATGAAGTTTTTTATCAAGGTGTCAAAAGGAATTATTCATGATTTCAATTCTTGAAAAAATCATTGGTTATATAACTAGATATCGATTTCACAATGAAGAAAACAGTTATTCCATCGCCACTTTAAAAACTCAAGATGAAAGAAACATTACAATCGTTGGTCATTTTCCGAAAGTAACTAGTGATTTGTTATATGAATTAGAAGGTAGTTGGGTTGAACACCCAACTTACGGGGAACAATTTAAGGTTGAAACTTTTAGAAGAGCGGAAGTGGCTTCAAAAGATGGGTTAGTTACTTATCTATCAAGCGACTATTTTCCTGGTATTGGACCAAAAACAGCAACTAAAATCGTTGAGGCTTTTGGACAAGATGCGATTGCTAAAATATTAGAAGATAAATTTATATTAAGAGATGTTGGACTTAATGCCATTAGAATTGAAAAACTATATCAACAACTATTAGAAAATCAAACCTTTGAATCAGTTTCAATTGATTTATATGATCTTGATATTAAAGGAGCCACCGCGATTAAACTAATCGCTTTTTATGGTAACTCAGCTGCTGCGATTGTCAAAACCAATCCTTATCGTTTAATTGATGATATTTCTGGTATTGGCTTTATTAGAGCCGATGAAATCGGCCAGAAGGTAGGAATCCCTAAAGATGATAAAAGACGCGTTAAAGCCGCGATTTTATATGCGATAAACGAATATGGTCACCGCAATGGTGACGTTTATGCTACTGAGGAGCAAGTTTTTGATTATGCTAATAAATTTTTACAAATTGATATTGATTATAACTACTACATCGAAGAGTTAATAACTGAAAAGAAATTAGTCTTAGAAGATAATCGTTATTATTTAGGACCAATTTATCATGCTGAGGTTAGCTTAGCTAAAAAAATTATTAATATTATTAATCAACCAAATAGCGATATTGATAATAATAAATTAGAAGAAGTATTAGATAAAGTTGAAAAAACACTTGGTATTAACTATACGCAAGTTCAAAAAGAAGCGATTAAAACAGCAATTATTAATCCCCTAACAGTTATTACTGGCGGACCAGGAACTGGAAAAACAACGATTATTGATGGTTTAATGCAAGTATACCGTGAAATTAATCAAATTCCTGTTAACCATATGTCTTCGCATATTAAAGTGATGGCGCCGACGGGAAGAGCGGCTAAAAGAATGCGTGAAATATTAGATTTCAACGCAACCACCATCCATAAAGGTTTAGGGATGGGTTATGATGCCAAATTTACTTATGATGAAAATAATTTAATCCCAGAACAATTAATTATTGTTGATGAAGCCTCTATGATTGATGTTTATTTAGCTAATGCCTTATTTCGGGCGATTAAAAATAATGCTCAAGTAGTAATTGTTGGTGACGTTGATCAACTACCTAGTGTTGGACCAGGCTTATTTTTAAAAGATTTAATTACTAGTGAAGTTGTCAAAGTTGTTCGTCTCGATCAAATTCATCGTCAAGCCCAGGGGTCAAATATTATTAAAATTGCTAATAAGGTTAATAATCAAACACTAGAATATGCAGATTTAGTAACTGATAGTGATACCTATATTTACCAGTTAAATAAAAATGAATTGAAACACATTATTAAAAAACTCGTTAGCGGAGCTATCGAGCAAGGTTATTCAATAATTGATGATATTCAAATTTTAATTCCTCAATATAAAGGTGACTTAGGAATTGATATTGTTAATAAAATGATTCAAGAGATGCATATTACTAATAAAGATGTTTCAATTATTCATGGTGAAGTTGAATATTTTGTCGGCGACAAAGTAATTCAACTTGAAAATAACACCCATAAGGATATTATGAACGGTGATATTGGTTTAATTACTGGTATCTTATATGATCATGCCAATCGACCAACTGTTTTAATTGAATTTGAAGGTCGTGAAATTAGTTTTACTAAAATCGAACTTGATCAAATTAATTTAGCTTATGCTATTTCAATTCACAAATCACAAGGTTCTGAATATCCTGTCGTAATTATCCCGGTTGTTAAAAGTTATCTACATATGTTACGAAAAGAACTACTGTATACCGCCATCACGAGAGCGAAATCATATCTATTTATTATGGGTGATGTTAGTTTAATGATTTATGCTGCTAATCAACTTATAACGCAGCGCCAATCAACTTTAGCGAAAAGACTTAATGATAGTATTGAATTAAGTGAGCATCAAGAAGATCTTGATGAAATCAGCCCATACGATTTTCTATAAACGAACTTGTTAAAATAAAAATCCGCATTGCGGATTTTTTATTAGTTATTTTTTTTCATCATCATTAATTAAATTGAGATCAACATGGCAATAACCATTTGGATTTTTGATTAAATAATCTTGATGGTATTCTTCCGCTAGATAAAAATCTATTAAAGTCGTTACTTCAATTTTGTGGGTGTCATCAAGTCTACTTTGGAAGTAGTTTTGAATAATCAACTTATCGTCAGCCGATGTAAAGTACACACCCGAGCGGTATTGAATACCGATATCATTACCTTGACGATTTAGCGAATATGGATTGACAAATCGTAAAAAGTGTTCTAGTAGTTGCTCTAAGGTAATAATTAAACTGTCATATTCAATTTTAACGGTTTCAGCATGGGTGGCGATGCCTTGTAGTAAGTCTTGATAACTTGGATTTTTGATATTACCATTGGCGTATCCAACCGCGGTATTAAGAACGCCTTTTAATTGTTGATAGTAGGCTTCGACGCCCCAAAAACAGCCACCAGCTAAATAAATTATCTTTTTCATAATGTTAGTATAATAAATACTTATTAGAAATTAAAGTAATATAAATATCTTTATAAAGGAAAGATTGTTTTATTAAACTCCATATTAACAATTTGACCAACCGCACTATAAACTGCCGATAAGCCGCAAAATATCCCAATATAACCAGCAATTATCGTAATTAATTGGACTTGTGTAAAATCAGCCACTGCTAAAGTTAAAAATAATACTGTTAAACTACCAAAAACAATTTGTGATATCCGGTTATGTTTTAAAGTGCCAATAAACATAAATAATGTAAATAGGCCCCATAATAATAAATAAAAGCCCATTGATGTTAAATCAGCTTCTAAACCAACTGGTGCCATTGCTTTAATAATTACAAAACTCCACCAAAATAAACCATAAGCGGTAAAGGCGGTTCCAGCAAAAGTATTTCCTTCTCTAAACTCTAAAATACCTGCAATAATTTGCGCTAAACCGCCAACCGCAAAACCCATTGCTAAAATTACAATTGAAAAAGGAATTAAATTGGCGTTAGCTAAATTTAATAAAATTGTTGTCATTCCAAATGACAATAGTCCAAGTGGACCAGGATTAATTGTTTTTTTATTCATATAAATTGTTCCTTTCATAATGTGAACTATAATTCATATTATAGCAAATTTTTTTTAATTAGCAATTAAAATAATTATAAATAAACTTAACGAAATAATTTAGTTGTTTTTCCTTTTATTAAGATATTCTTAACATTATTATATTATTGATATATTACTATATTTTTATTGCAATTGATGGTATAATTTTTTATGATTGAATTCAAATAAAACAATTTTGAGAGGATGATTAGATGAATTTAAAATATGTTAATGTTGCTACTGGTACTTACAACGATTACCGTTTTTCTAATGGTAATGTTTATCCCGTCACGGCTTATCCAAATGGGTTAGCGTTCTTTTCAATTCAAAACCATGGAGACCGTCACGGTTGGTGGCACGATCCGATGGCTAATTTTATGGAAGGAATTAGACTTACTCATCAACCGTCACCGTGGATTAATGACTATGGTCAATTAATCTTAATGCCACAAAGTGGACGTTTACGAGTAACATCGGATGAACGATGGACTAATTTTAACTTGAAAAAGTTTAAAATGACACCTACCTATATGGAAGGTTATTTATCTCAATATGAAGTATTATTTAAATTAGCGCCAACTAAAAGTGGTGCTTTAATTGAATTATCATATGAAAAAGAAGATACTAAACGTTTTAATTTGTGTGGTTTAAATGGCGAAACTAAATTCGAAGTAATTGATGAACACACTCTAATTGGTTCAACTAATGCTGTAAATCATGGCGTTGAACATGAAATTTTAGAACATTTCCTTGTTAAGACATCACATCCATTTGAAGCAGAAATTGGTGATGACTACGCATCTTTAGTATTTAACCATGATTTTGTAACAGTTGGATTTATCACTTCATTTGTTAGTAAAGAACAAGCCCTTATTAATTATCATCGTGAGTTAGCTAATAAATCGTTTCAAGAAGTACTGTTAAGTGCTGAAGATGTTTGGAATGAAAGGTTAAATAAAATAACACTTAAAACTGAAGATGAAGAGTTGCGACAAATGTTTTATACAGCTCTATATCGGGCTAATTTATTTCCACGTGCTTTTCATGAATTTGATGATAATAACAATCCAATTCATTTTAACCCACATCTTGGGAAAGTTTTACCGGGTTATTATTATGTTGATAATGGTTTTTGGGATACATTTAGAACTAACTATCCGTTCATGTCAATTGTTTATCCTGATTTGTATCAAGAAGTTATTAGAGGATATCAAAATTATTTTGATGAGAATGGTTGGTACCCTAAATGGATTAGTCCCAACGAAGTTTCATCAATGACTGGCACATTAGCTGATGTTGTTATGTCTGAGGCCGTCGTTAAGGGTGTTTTTAATGAAAACGAAGCTAAGCATGTCCTTAATTGTTTAGTTCATAATGCTACTGCACCATCAACAGATTATCGCTTTGGACGAAAAGTGCCTGAGTTATACGAAAAATTAGGATATATTCCATTTAATAAATATTCTTATACAACTAGTGAAACTCTAGATTATAGTGTTAGTGATTATTCAATTTCTCAAGTTGCTAAATTAGTTGGTAATAAAGAAGCATATGAAAGATTTAGCAAACGCAGTTTAATGTATAAAACTTTATTTGATAAAGAAGTCGGATTTTTAAGATCAAAAGATGAAGATGCTAAATTTAGAGAGAACTGGAATCAATTTGACTGGGGTCATGACTATATTGAAGGTGGAGCTTGGCAATGCGCGTTTGCGACTTTACATGATTTTGATGGTTTAAATGAATTATATGATAATAAATTAGAAGATAAACTTGATGAATTGTTTACCATTAAACCGACGTATAATGTTTCATATTACGGCCGTGAAATTCATGAAATGGGTGAAATGGCATCTACTGGGTTTGGACAATGTGCAATTTCTAATCAACCGTCTTTTCATATTCCCTTTATTTATTCAGCTTTAGGAAATGTCAAAAAAACAAACCAAGTTGTCCAAGCAATGGTTAAAGAACTATTTTCACCAACTATAACCGGATTTCCAGGTGATGAAGATAACGGTTCTATGAGTTGTTGGTACTTATTTAGTGTAATGGGTTTTTATCCGATTAATCCAGCGAGCGGAAAATATGTTATCTCCGGTCCTGTGGCTGAAGAAGTAGTTATTCATCTAGAAGAAAAAGATTTAGTTATTAAAAAGGATGAAATTGATTTGAATCATGTTAAACATGAAGTTAGTCATTTTGATTTAATTAAAGGCGGCAGTTTTGCTAAACTAATTAAAAAATGAGATTTATCAACAAGAAACAAGGCAACTTGTTTCTTTTTTTAAGCATTTTGATAATATCTTACTTTGATGATAAATAATTATCCATAATTGCTTTAAACAATTGAAAAAAGCGCTTACATTTGTTATATTAGTTATAGGTGAACAATAGAAGGGGGAACAAAGATGATTATAGGAATTCCAAAAGAAATATTAGCAAATGAACATAGAGTTTCAGCAACTCCAAAAACAGTAAAAAAAATGATTGGTGATGGCCATGAAGTTTTGGTAGAACAAGGAGCTGGTGAAAACTCTTTTTATCATGATCAGGACTATTTATTGGCAGGAGCCACTATTATTGGTGACGTTAGAGATATTTATGTCAGAAGTGATTTGATTTTAAAAGTAAAAGAACCGCAATTTAACGATTATTATCAGATGCATGAAATTGATATGATGCATGAAGGACAAATTATAATTACTTTTCTTCATCCTGCAAGCCCAAATAACCATCAAATGGTAATGCAGTTAGTTGAAAAAGGAATTACCAGTTTAACACTAGATGGAGTGCCACGAATATCGCGCGCTCAAGCGATGGACGCTTTATCAAGCATGAGTGCTTGTGCTGGGTATAAAGGGGTGTTAATTGCCGCTAATAATATTTCAAAATTTATTCCAATGGTCGGTAGCGCCGTCGGTATGATTAAACCAGCAAATGTTTTAGTTATCGGAGCTGGTGTTGCCGGGTTAAGAGCTATTGCTACTGCTAAAGGTCTAGGAGCTCAAGTATATGCTGCTGATATAAGAAGTGAAGCAAATGAACAAGCTAAGTCATTGGGAGCTAAAGTGGTTGATCTAGGAATTCCTGATAAAATAGCTGTTAGTAAGGATGGTAAACATGCTAATGAATTACCAGAGAAATATATTAAAATAGAACGAGATTCCTTACTTCCGTTTCTTAGAGATGCTGATATCGTCATTCTTTCAGCTTTAGTATTTGGTAAAGAGGCTCCTATTTTGATTACTCGTGATATGTTAGATGCAATGAAACCAGGTTCATATATTGTAGATATTTCAATTGATCAAGGTGGAAATTGTGAATTAACAAAAGCCGCAGAAGTATTTGAGTATAATAATATAAAAATTGATGGAACGAAAAATCTTCCTGGTTTAATTCCAACTAGTTCAACTTACATGTTTTCTGAAAACATGTATAATTTATTAAATTATGTAGTTGTTGATAATAAACTTAATTTAGATTTAAAAGATGAAATTAT
>CAZRJV010000009.1:24786-29138 GCA_964600625.1 uncultured Acholeplasmataceae bacterium | reverse complement strand
AACGGACTGAAAATCCGTGTGTCGCCGGTTCAATTCCGGCCTGAGCCACCACTGGGTGGTTACTAAATTACAGCAGCGATGCTGTTTTTTTTATCTTTATTATGCTATAATAAACATAAATATAAATGAAAGAGTGATCGAGTTGAGTAAATATTATTTTGGAATAGACGTCGGTGGTACAGAAATTAAATTTGGAATGTTTAATGATAGTAATAAGTTGCTTGATTCTTTTCGGATACCTACACCAACTGTTAATGTTAGAGTTGAGTTGGTAGAAACAATATATACACAGATTATAAAAAAGTTAAGACAAGATAAACACGAAGTTAGAGAATTATTAGGAATTGGAATTACTATTCCGGGGTTAGTTGTTGATGGAATAGTAGCGTTTTGTTCTAATATTGATCTAGGGCAGGACTTTGATATTGTATCAGAAATTAAAACTAGATTTGGATCACCGGATTTAAAAGTTGTTGTTGGAAATGATGCTAGTTTAGCGGCCTTTGGTGAATATAAATTTTTAAATAATTCAAAGGTTAAAAACATTGTCTTTATTACTTTAGGAACTGGTGTTGGTGGCGGAATAATTGTTGATGGAAAACTAATTAAAGGTTTTACTGGTAGTGCTGGAGAGATTGGCCACATTCCATATGATTTAAGCAATAATCGACAATGTGGATGTGGTTCTGTTGGCTGTGTAGAGACGGTTGCCGGAACTTATGGAATGATTAAAACTGCTCAAGATATGATGAAAACAGAGTCAAGCACATTAAAAGGTTTGGACGTTAGTCCTAAACTAATATTTGATCATGCGAAAGAAGGGGATTTACTAGCTTTAAAGACCGTTGATTCGGTTGCAAAAGCAATTGCCTATATGGCGGTTACAATCGCTGTGACAATAGATCCTGAGTTATTTATTATTGGCGGTGGCATTTCAAATGCTGGCTCGTTTTTATTAAGTAAAATTAATTATCATTATCAAAAACTCGCCAGGTTTGATACTATTAAAGCGAGATTTGAAATTGCTAAGCTGGGTAACGATGCCGGAATATACGGTGCTTATTATTTAGTATTAGAATAAAAATGTTGAAAAGGTTTCCTTTCATACTGGAGATCTTTTTTTATTTTTATACACTCCCTTTATGTAATAAAGGAGCCCGTGATTAAATTATTTGCTTTATAAACCGTATTATTATATAATAATACCGCTGTGCGTATTGAAAACGCATGAAAGGCTTAGATGTGGGAGGTTATTGGAACGCCGATAGCCGTTGTCGAGAACCAAACAATTTCCACGGAGCAAGTCTAGACTAGAGATAGGCGAAAGGAGAAATATAATGGCAAAGAAAGATGTAATCAAAATTAGACTGAAATCATATGATCATAGATTGATCGATGAGGCAGCTAAAAAAATTGTGGATAGCGTAGTTAGAACTGGCGCTGAGGTAGTGGGACCTGTTCCACTTCCAACGAAGAAAGAAATCTTTACGGTACTTCGTTCACCTCACGTTAATAAAACTTCACGTGAACAATTCGAAAGAAGAACCCACAAAAGACTAATTGAGATTGTCAACCCATCGAAGAAGACGATTGATGCATTGATGCATATCGACTTACCTTCTGGAATTGACATTATGCTTAAGAAATAACAAGATAATAAACAGAAAGGAAAATAGTTATGAGCAAAGGAATCTTAGGTAGAAAAGTTGGAATGACGCAAATATTTGATGAAAATGGCGTTTTAATTCCAGTAACTGTCGTTGATGTCGCTGATAACGTTGTCTTGCAACAAAAAACTTTAGAAGTAGACGGATATGTTGCAACACAAGTTGGATTTGAGACAAAACGAGAATCACTAGCGAACAAACCAGCAATGGGACATGTTGCTAAAGCTAATACAGCACCTAAGCGCTTCATTAAAGAAATACGCTTTAAAGAAGGGCAAAATGAGTTGGCTGCATTAGAAGTCGGAGCTGTAATAAGCCCTGATATATTTTCTGAAGGAGATGTTATTGATGTTACCGGAACTTCAAAAGGTAAAGGTTTCCAAGGAAATATCAAAAGACATCACCAAAGAATGGGATTTAAGTCACACGGTTCAAGATATCACCGTGGGCCAGGATCAATGGGAGCAGTTAAAGGGAACCTAAAAGGTAAACCACTTCCAGGTCAAATGGGTAACGTTAAAATAACAATCCAAAATTTGAAGATTGCTAAAGTTGACGTTGAAAAACAAGTTATTTTAATCAGCGGATCTATCCCTGGACCAAACAAAGGTCTAGTTATGATTAAAACTGCAGTTAAATAGTTGGAGGTCATAAAATGAAAGTACAAGTATTAAATCAACAAGGTGCAAAAGTTAGTGACCTAGTATTAAACGATGCAGTGTTTGGAATTGAACCACATCAAGGAGTTTTATACGAAGTTGTAAAAGCACAAAGAAATGCCATGCGACAAGGAACACACGATGTTAAAGGTCGTTCAGAGGTAAGAGGCGGCGGGAAAAAACCGTGGCGTCAAAAAGGAACTGGTCGAGCAAGACAAGGTTCTATTAGATCACCACAATGGCGTGGTGGTGGTGTGGTTTTTGGACCAACACCAAGAAGTTATCGCGTTAAAGTAAATCAAAAGGTTAAAGCGCTAGCGCTACGTTCAGCATTATCACTACACGTTAAACAAGATTCATTAATAGTAGTTGATAAATTTGAATTTAACGTTCCAAAGACTAAAGATTTTTCTAAAGCGCTAAATGCTTTAAATGTTAACAAGAAAGTTTTAGTAGTCGATGTAAATTTAGCAGAAAATCTGGTGTTAAGTGCTAGAAATATTCCTGGCGTTAGCATGGGACTAGCTAATCATGTCAGTGTTTATGACATATTAAACGCTCATCAACTATTACTAACAGTTGAAGCAGCTAAATATTTTGAGGAGGCCCTGCAATAATGAGAAAATTTGATATTATCAGAGAGCCGGTTATTACCGAAAAATCAATGCAACTAGTTGAATCAAATAATTCCTATACGTTCGTTGTTGAGCGTAAAGCGAATAAAGTTGAAATCAAAAAAGCCATTGAAGGAATCTTTGGAGTAACGGTAGTCTCAGTAAGAACTATTAACGTTCTTCCAAAAAAGAAAAGAATGGGTCGTTATGAGGGATATACATCCGCATATAAAAAAGCAATTGTTAAATTGGTCGATGGCGACACAATTGAAGCATTCGCTATTTAGAAAGTGAAAATTAGAGGAGGTTTTAACGATGGCAGTTAAAAAATACAAACCGACGACTAATGGTCGCCGTAACATGAGTGTCTTAACATTTGAAGAAATCACTACGACAACTCCTGAAAAATCACTACTTGCGCCAATTAATCGTTCTGGTGGTCGCAATAACCAAGGAACTACAACAGTTAGATTCCGTGGAGGCGGCGCCAAGAGAAAATATAGAATCATTGATTTCAAAAGAAACAAAGATGACATACCAGCAAAAGTAGCAACCATTGAATATGATCCAAACCGGACGGCAAATATTGCCTTACTACATTATGTAGACGGTGAAAAGAGATATATTTTAGCTCCACAAGGGCTAAAAGTAGGAATGGAAGTAATTTCGGGACCAAACTCGGATATTAAAGTAGGTAACGCCCTACCATTAATTAATATTCCAGTGGGTACGATTATTCATAACATTGAACTACGTCCAGGACGTGGCGGACAAATCGCTAGAGGAGCCGGAACAAAAGCTCAAATCTTAGGGCGTGAAGAAAAATATGTTTTAATTAGACTTCAATCAGGTGAAGTAAGAAAGTTTTTAAATACTTGTCGTGCAACAATCGGTAGTGTCGGAAATGAATCACACGAACTAGTGAGAGTTGGAAAGGCAGGTCGTAAAAGACATTTAGGATTTAAACCACATGTTAGAGGTTCAGCGATGAACCCAGTAGATCACCCACACGGTGGTGGTGAAGGAAGAACTGCAATTGGTCGTCCAGCACCAATGACACCTTGGGGTAAGAAGACTCGTGGCGTTAAGACAAGAGATACGAAGAAGCAATCAAATGACTTAATCGTACGTCGTCGTACGAAGTAATTAGGAGGAATTAAGAATGGCTCGTTCAATTAAAAAAGGTCCGTTTTGCGACTATAAATTATTAAAAAAAGTCCGTGAACAAAACAAGACTACTCAAAAAAGAGTTATCCAAACTTGGTCACGTAGTTCAACGATTTTTCCTGATTTCGTCGGACACACAATCGCCGTCCATAACGGTAGAGAACATGTCCCTATTTATATTACAGAAGATATGGTTGGTCACAAATTAGGCGAATTTGCACCAACAAGAACATATCGTGGACATA
>CAZRJV010000009.1:0-24686 GCA_964600625.1 uncultured Acholeplasmataceae bacterium | reverse complement strand
GTCAATGAAGGTGTTAGATTAAAAAGAATATTACCAAGAGCCAAAGGCCAAGGTGATATTATCCAAAAAAGAACAAGCCACATTACAGTAGTTGTGGCAGAGAGAGAGTAGAGGTGAGAAACAATGGGTCAAAAAGTTAATCCAATTGGACTGCGTATAGGAATTATCCGTAATTGGGATTCAAGATGGTACGCTGATTCTAATGAAGTAGCTGCTTTAATTAAAGAAGACTACCAAATTAGAGACTATTTAACGACAGTATATCGTGATGGTTCAGTTTCTCATATCGAAATTGAACGTTTAAAAGGTAGAGAAAAAAATCGTGTTAGAATTAGAATTCACACCGCTAAACCTGGTGTGGTTATTGGACGCGATGCTGAAAACAAGAAAAAAGTTGAAGCCGCTTTAGAAAAAATGACAAATAAAGAAGTAATTCTAAATGTTATTGAAGTTAAAAGACCAGAAGCTAACGCACAAATCGTGGCTGATAATATGGCAAGACAACTTGAAAGTAGAGCGTCATTTAGACGTGTACAAAAAATCGCTATTCAAAGAGCTTTACGCGCTGGAGCAAAAGGTGTTAAAACCTTGATTGCTGGCCGTTTAGGCGGAGCCGAAATGGCAAGAAGCGAAGGTTATTCAGAAGGACAAGTGCCGCTGCATACCTTAAGAGCAGATATTGATTATGCGACCGCAGAAGCTAACACGACTTATGGAATTTTAGGTATTAAAGTGTGGATTTATCATGGTGAAGTTTTACCAGGCCAAACTAGAGAAGATAATCTTAAAAAGTTAGAAGAAAGATTTGGTTCACAAAGAGGCGGCCGCCGTCCACGTCGTAATAACTCTATAACCGATAATAAAAGAGGGGGTCAATAATTATGTTAATGCCAAAAAGAACTAAATATCGCCGTCCTCATCGTCTTAGTTATGAAGGAAAAGCTAAAGGTAGAAATTTAGTTAATAACGGAGAATATGCACTTGTCGCATTAGAAGGTAATTATATTACTGCACGTCAAATCGAAGCAGCCCGGGTTGCGATGACACGTCATATGAGAAGATTAGGAAAAGTCTGGATCAATATCTTCCCACATTTAGCGAGAACTAAAAAACCGCTAGAAGTGAGAATGGGTAGCGGTAAAGGGGCTCCTGATCATTGGGTAGCAGTCGTAAAGGAAGGAAAAGTTATGTTTGAAATCGCTGGAGTATCTGACGCAATCGCCAAAGAAGCTCTACGCTTAGCATCGCACAAACTTCCTATTAAGACAAAAATAGTAACAAGAGGTGAGCATAATGAAGGCCGCTGAATTAAGAAAATTTAGTAATGAAGAGTTACTTGACAAAGTTGGACAACTTAAGGAAGAATTATTTAACTTAAGATTCCAACTAGCAGTTGGTCAACTTGAAGATACAGCTCGTATTAAAAAAGTTAGAAAAACAATTGCTCAAATGTATACTATTATTACAGAAAGAAAAGTTAAATAGGAGGATACAGCAATGGAAAGAAATAAACGTAAAGTATATCGTGGTGTTGTCGTATCAGACAAAATGGAAAAGACCATCGTTGTAGCTGTAGACACTTATAAAGTTGCTCGTCTTTATGGCAAGAGAATTAAAAGAACTAAAAAGTTCCACGTTCATGATGAAGAAAATATGGCCGGTATCGGCGATAGAGTCGCAATTATGGAAACCAGACCACTTTCAAAAACTAAAAGATTCCGTCTTTTAAGAGTTATTGAAAAGTCACAATTACCAGTGTAAAGGAGGCTATTAATAATGATACAACAAGAATCTAGATTATTAGTTGCCGACAACAGTGGAGCTAAAGAAGTTTTAGTTATTAAAGTTCCAGGTGGTAGTGGTAGAAAATACGCTAACATCGGCGACGTCGTAATCGTTACAGTTAAAAAAGCAACTCCAGGTGGTGCCGTTAAAAAAGGTGACATCGTTAATGCGGTTATCGTGAGAACTAAATTTGGAGTTAGAAGAAAAGACGGCTCATACATTAAGTTTGATGAAAATGCAGTAGTTATTATTAAAGATGATATGAACCCACGTGGAACCCGTATTTTCGGGCCAGTGGCCAGAGAGTTAAGAGAGAAAAATTTCATGAGAATTTTATCACTTGCTCCTGAAGTATTATAAGGAGGCGCGCATACATGTATATTAAAACTGGAGATTTAGTTGCCGTTATCGCTGGTAAAGACCAATTTACTACTGATAAAAAAGGTAACAAAGTTAGAAAAACTGGCCGCGTCTTAAAGGTCTATCCCAAAACAGATCGTGTGTTAGTTGAAGGGGTTAATATGGTTGTTAAACACCAAGCTCCATCACAACAAAACGAAAAGGGTGGAATTATTGAAAAAGAAGCGCCAATTCACGTTTCAAACGTAGCGTTAATTGATCCAAAAACTAACACACCAACTAGAGTTGGTATTAGAGTTGTTGATGGCAAAAAAATTCGCTATGCTAAAAAATCAGGCGAAAACCTAGATAAGTAAGGAGGAACTTAAAACATGTCAAGAATTAAAGATAAATATCTACAAGTAGCAGTTCCTGAGCTTATGAAGGAATTCGGCTATACATCAATAATGGAAGTTCCAAAAGTTGAAAAGATCGTTGTAAATATGGGTCTTGGCGATGCCGTTTTCAATCAAAAAGTAGTTGAAGACGCAGTTAAGGAACTAACATTAATTACTGGTCAAAAACCGGTAATTACCAAAGCACGTAAATCAATTTCAAACTTTAAGTTAAGAGAGGGAATGGTTATAGGTGCAAAAGTAACACTAAGAGGTGAAAAAATGTATTACTTCTTAGATAAATTAGTATCAATCGCGCTTCCACGCGTGAGAGACTTTAGAGGAATTTCTAAAGATTCATTTGACGGCAGAGGAAACTATACATTAGGTGTTAAAGAACAATTAATTTTCCCTGAAATCAAATTTGATGATGTTAAAAAGGTCCGCGGGATGGACATTGTAGTAGTTACCACTGCTAAGACAGACCAAGAAGGAAGAGCATTGCTTAGTCAACTTGGAATGCCGTTTAAGAAGTAAGGAGGATATCATGGCAAAAAAATCTAAAATAATGAAAAACGAAAAGCGTAAAGAAGTCTATTTAAGATACCGTGATAAAGCTGATCAATTAAGAAAAGAAGGTCGTTATGACGAACTTCAAAAGCTACCTCGTGATGCTTCAAAAACTAGAATTCGCAACCGCGATTCTATCGACGGTCGTCCAAGAGGATATATTTCTAAGTTTGGAATCTCAAGAGTTAAATTTAGAGAAATGGCAAACAGAGGAGAACTACCAGGCGTTAAAAAATCAAGCTGGTAACAGGAGGGAAGAAAAATGGTTATGACTGATCCAATTGCTGATATGCTAACCCGTATCAGAAACGCAAACAAAATGCGTCACGCTACAGTAAATATCCCATCATCTAAAATGAAAGAAGAAATTGCTAAAATTTTAGTTAAAGAGGGTTTTATTGTCTCATATCAAGTTGAAAGTGGTGAAGTACAAGGAACAATTGTTGTTTCTTTAAAATATACTGATAACCACGAAAGAGTAATCAAAGGATTAAAAAGGATATCGAAACCAGGACTTCGAGTTTATGCTAAAGTCGAAGAACTTCCAAGAGTTTTAAACGGTTTAGGAATTGCTTTAATCTCGACATCAAAAGGGATTATGACTGATAAAGAAGCTAGATTAAACCAAGTCGGCGGCGAAGTACTCGCTTACGTTTGGTAAAAGGAGGGAAATAATATGTCACGTATAGGTAATAAAGTGATAATAATTCCCCAATCAGTCGAAGTTGAATTATTAGAAGGAAACTTTGTCAAGGTTAAAGGACCTAAAGGTGAATTAGAATCACAATTAAATCCATTAATTACAATTGTAATTGAAGACGGTGAAATTAAAATGAGCCGTCCAAACAACGAACGTTTTTCTCGTCAAATTCATGGAACAACTAGATCATTATTAGCTAACATGGTTCATGGAGTTACGGAAGAATTTAGTAAAAAACTGATTATTTCAGGAGTCGGTTATCGTGCCGCTGTTCAAAACAACGTTTTAGTTCTAACGATGGGTTACTCACACCCAGTGGAAATGGTTATTCCTGAAGGATTAACTGTAACGGTTGAAAAGAACACTGAAATTACTATCAAAGGTGTTAACAAAGAAGTTGTTGGTGAATTTGCTGCCAACGTTCGTTTAGTTAGAAAACCAGAACCTTATAAAGGTAAAGGGATTCGCTATGATAACGAAATTATACGTCGTAAAGCCGGAAAGACTGCTAAGTAAAGGAGGATACTGACATGATTAAAAAAGAATCTAAAAACACATTAAGACAAAAACGTCATTTAAGAACTAGAAATCACTTAGTTGGTACCCCAGAGCGTCCCCGCTTAAGTGTATATCGTTCAAATAAGCAAATTTATGTTCAAGTTATTGACGACGTTAACGGTCATACACTAGTTAGCGCTCGTAGTCAAGAATTAAGTTTATCAAATAATAATAAAGAAGCTGCCGCCAAAGTTGGCGAGTTAATTGCTAAAAAAGCGATTGAAGCAGGAATCAAAGCAATCGTATTTGATCGCAGCGGTTATTTATATCATGGTAAAATTAAAGAATTAGCTGAAGCTGCGCGTAAAGCCGGCTTGGAATTTTAAGGAGGATAACTCATGCAAAGAGATCGTAGAGAACCAGAAGAAAAACAATTTGAGGAAAGAGTTGTTCATATTAATCGCGTTACCAAAGTTGTTAAGGGTGGAAGAAGATTTCGTTTTTCAGCTTTAGTAGTTGTTGGCGACCGCAAAGGAAAAGTTGGTTTTGGAACTGGAAAAGCTCAAGAAGTACCTGATGCCATTAAAAAAGCCGTTGAAGCAGCTAAATCTAATCTAATTGAAGTGCCAATTATTGGTACGACATTACCACACGAAGCAACCGGAGTTTTCGGTGCTGGTCGCGTTATTATGAGACCGGCTTCTGAAGGTACTGGGATTATTGCTGGTGGAGCAGTTAGAGCAATCTTTGAATTAGCGGGAATTAACGATGTTTTATCCAA
Source organism: uncultured Acholeplasmataceae bacterium (assembly GCA_964600625.1). Lineage (GTDB taxonomy): Bacteria > Bacillota_I > Bacilli_A > Acholeplasmatales > Acholeplasmataceae > DUQW01. Next base: position 19,618 of record CAZRJV010000009.1, on the reverse strand, counting down.
ATCATTAGGAACCTCAACACCAATTAACATGGTAAGAGCAACCTTTAAAGGATTAGAGTCATTAAGAACTGCCGAACAAGTAGCAAAACTGCGTGGTTTAAAAGTGGAGGATGTCCTATGAAGCTAAAAATCACACTAACAAGAAGTTTAATTGGTAGAAAACCTAATCAAGTTAAAACTGCAAAAGCATTAGGCCTACATAAAGTTGGTCATTCAGTGACCATAGCAAAAAACGATGCAACTGTTGGAATGGCTAATACCATTGGTCATTTAATTGAAGTTGTCGAAGTTGAATAAGGAGGTTAGGACAATGTTAAGTAATTTACAACCAAACACTCCTCGTAAAAATCGCAAAAGAATTGGTAGAGGAATCGGTAGTGGTACCGGAAAAACCGCAGGCAAAGGACACAAAGGTCAATTAGCTCGCTCGGGTGGCGGACCAAGACCAGGATTTGAAGGGGGTCAATTACCCTTATTCCAAAGATTGCCAAAACGTGGATTTAATAATGTTAATCATAAAGAGTACGCAATAGTTAACTTAAGAGATTTAAACGTCTTTGAAGATGGCGATGTGGTAACTCCAGAAGTTTTATTAGAAAGAAGAATTATTTCTAAACATAAAGACGGTGTTAAAATTTTAGCACATGGAAGTTTAACGAAAAAGATCACGGTAAAAGCCAATTTATTTTCTAAAAATGCTTTAACAGCAATTGAGTCAGTTGGTGGCACCGCTGAGGTGATTTAACATGTGGGCGCGTATAAAACGACTATTAAGTAATAGAACAATTATGTTAAGGTTTGCCTTTACATTAGGTGTATTATTAGTTTTTAGAGTCGTTTCTCACATTCCTGTCCCACTTTATAACACTAGCGCCATTGAAGCAATGTTTGCACAAAGTGGCGGCTTCTTCGCGATACTAAACACCTTTACCGGTGATGCGCTTAGAAGGTTTTCTATTTTAGCGTTAGGGATTTCTCCCTATATTACCGCTTCAATTGTCATGCAACTTATTCAAATGGTTCTACCATCGATTAAAGAAATTGCTGAAACTGGAGAAGCTGGTAAAGCTAAAATCAACCGTTGGACTAGAATTTTAGCAATCACTTTAGCTTTCATTCAAGGTTATGCTCTAATTTTAGGAACTTCAACAGGTCAAGGTAGTGTTTTCCATTATCGTTATACTGGCCCTGATTGGCTTGGTCATATTTATATGGCTATTACGATTGCCGGTGGTACCGCGTTTTCAATTTGGATTGCCGATATGGTAACCAAAAAAGGCGTTGGTAATGGAACGTCATTATTAATTGTTGCTGGTATTGTTACGACAATTCCGACAATGTTTACTGTAATGTGGCAATACTACATTATCGATAAAACAAATGGTAATTGGTCATATGCTTGGTTTGTTATTATTCTATTATTGTATTTTGGTATTTTATTAGCAGTGATCTTTATGGAGTCTGCCAAACGTAAAATTCCAATTCAATATGCTAACAGACAAGGCAAAAGTGATGCCAATGTACCGATTAAGCTAAATAGTGCTGGAGTTATTCCTGTAATTTTTGCTTCAACGATTTTAAGTATTCCAATGACAGTAGCCGGATTTTTCGGTCAAACGACTGAGGCTGGTGCTGGTTATTGGATTAACCAAATTTTTGGTTACACTAATCCAATTGGATTTATTATTTATGTCGTTTTGATTGTTGTCTTTTCATTTTTCTATGCGTTCTTACAAATTGATCCAGGAAAAATTGCCGACAACTTATCAAAATCGAACGCTTTCATCCCTGGGGTTAGACCAGGAGAAGAAACCAAAAATTTTATTGCTAAATTGTTATTTAAAATCACGATTATTGGAACCATCTATTTAGTTGGATTAGCGGTATTACCAATTTTAGCAAGTGCTCTGTTCCAACTAAAAGGAGCAGCGTCACAAGCAATTATCTTAGGCGGAACTAGTTTATTAATTGTTGTTGGGGTAGCGATTGAAACTGCGCAACAATTAGAAGCTGATGCCGAACAAGATCAATATGCAGGGATTTTTGGGTGATAAACAATGATTGTTATTTTACTAGGGGCACCAGGAGCCGGTAAAGGCTCACAAGCTGAACTATTAGTTAAGCGTTATAATATTCCACATATTTCAACTGGTGAAATTTTTAGAGATAATTTTAGAAATGAAACACCAATTGGGAAATTAGCCAAAGAATACACCGATAAGGGACAACTTGTACCAGATGGTCTTACTAACGATATAGTTAGAGACCGATTAACGGCTAAGGATGTTACAAACGGTTTTATTCTAGATGGATATCCGCGCAATATCGTTCAAGCTGAAGCGCTAGATAAGTTACTAGCTCGTTTTGGCTGGAATTTAACTGCTGTTATTAATATTGCAACGCCAATCGAACTATTAGTGAAACGAATTAGTGGTCGCCGGATTTGTTCAAATTGTGGGGCAGTATATCACGTTAATACTAAAAAGACTAAACATGAAGGAATTTGTGATATTTGTTTCAACCCTGTTGTACAAAGAGATGACGACAAAGAAGAAATTGTTTTAAAAAGACTTAAAGTCTATGAAGAACAAACCAAAGCTTTAATTGACTACTATCGTAATCAAGGAATTCTACATGATGTTTCCGGTATTTATATCGACGACACCGATGATGAAGTAGTCGCCATCTTAGGAGAATAATAGTGATTTATTATAAATCAAAACGAGAAATCGAGTTGATGAGACAAGCCGGACTAATTCTAGCTCAAACAAGGCTAGAATTAGAACGTCACTTGAAAATAGGTATTTCAACTAATGAACTTGATGAAATCGCCGAGAAATTTATTATAAATGCTGGAGCAACCCCATCGTTTAAGAATTATCAAGGATTCCCAAAATCGATCTGTACTTCAGTGAATGAAGAAGTCATCCATGGGATTCCATCGAAAAAAACAATTCTAAAAGATGGAGATATAATATCAATTGACTTAGGGGTTGAATATAAAGGCTACCACGCCGATTCAGCTTGGACTTATCCAATTGGTAATGTTGATCCTAAAGTGTTAAAACTGATGAAAGTCACCGAAGAATCACTCTATGCCGGTTTAGAAAAAGCGAAACCTGGTAATAGGGTAAGTGATATTTCTCATGCAATTGAAAGTTATGTAAAACCTTTTGGTTATGGCATTGTTCAGGAGTTTACAGGTCATGGTATAGGAAGGAGTCTTCACGAAGATCCAATGGTACCAAATTATGGTGAACCGGGACATGGTCCACTACTATCAGAAGGCATGACGATTTGTATTGAACCGATGTTGAACTTAGGAACTGAAAAAGTCAAGATCCTAAGCGATGAGTGGACAGTAGTTACAATTGATAAACTACCAAGTGCTCATTTTGAGCATATGATTGTTATTACTAAAAACGGGTATGAAATATTAACCCCTATGATAAAGGAGTGAATTTATGTCAAGAGAAGACATGATAGAAGTAGAGGCAAAAGTTATTGAGATATTACCAAATACGCAATTTATTGCAGAATTAAAAAATGGACACCGTGTATTAGCCCACGTCTCTGGTAAAATCCGTATGTACAACATACGCATTTTACCTGGTGATACCGTAATTATCGAGCTGTCACCATATGATTTGACTAAAGGGCGAATCATTTATCGAAAAAAATAAGGAGGTAAGATGAAATGAAAGTAAGATCATCTGTTAAACCAATTTGTGACAAATGTAAAGTTATTAAACGTAAAGGCGTAGTGCGTGTGATTTGTGAAAATCCTCGTCACAACCAACGTCAAGGATAAGGAGAGTAAATATGGCAAGAGTAGCAGGAGTCGATATTCCAAACGACAAAAGAGTCGTTATCGCATTGACATATGTATATGGGATTGGGTTATCTACATCCCAAAAGATTTTAAAGGATGCTGACGTTGATGAAAACAAGCGCGTTAAAGCATTATCAGATGATGAATTAAACCGCATTAGATCAGAAGTTACTAACTATATAGTAGAAGGCGATTTAAGAAGAGAAAACCAAATGAACATTAAACGTTTAATGGAAATTGGTTCATATCGTGGAATGAGACATCGTCGCGGACTACCCGTTCGCGGACAAAATACCAGAAATAATGCCCGTACTCGTAAGGGTAAAAAAGCAGCACCTGGTAAAAAGAGATAAGAAGGAGGAATAAATTATGGCACGTAAAAGAACAACTAGACGTAGAGTAAGAAAGAATGTTCCTCTAGGAATAGCTCATATTCACACTACATTTAATAACACAATTGTTACAATTACAGATTTAGATGGCAACGCCATCTCATGGTCAAGCGCTGGCGCTATGGGCTTTAAGGGCTCACGTAAATCTACAGCGTTTGCTGCTCAAAATACTGCTGAAGCTGCGGCTAAAGCGGCCATTGAAAATGGAATGATTAAAGTTGAAGTTTCGGTTAAAGGTCCTGGTGCAGGACGCGAAGCAGCAATTAGGTCAATTCAAGCAGCAGGCTTAGAAATTACAGCGATTAAGGATGCGACACCAGTTCCACATAACGGTTGTCGTCCACCAAAACGTCCACGCGGATAATAAAAAAGGGGGAACGTATTAATGAGAGATTTATTATTTGAACTCCCAACATCGGTTGAAGAGATATCAAAAGATGGCAATAAAGCTGTTTTCACGATTAAACCGCTTCAACGAGGCTATGGTATTACTATTGGTAATGCCTTAAGAAGAGTTTTATTATCTTCAATGCCAGGAGCAGCAATTGTTAACGTTGAAATTGATGGAGTCCAACATGAATTTTCAACTATTCCCGGTGTATATGAAGATGTAATGGGAATTATCTTAAACTTAAAAGAAGCTATTTTTAGAGTAGATTCTGACGAGCAAAACTTTGAACAAAAACTATATTTAAACGTTCAAGGGCCAGCAGTTGTAACAACAGGCGACTTTGGCCCAGTTACTGGAGTTGAAGTTGTTAACCCCGACTTAATTATTGCCAATCTTAATGAATCAGGTTCATTATCAATGTCAGTAACTATTAGACGAGGGGTTGGTTATGTTTCAGCTGATGTTAACAAACAATTTAACAACGGTCAAGTTGGCTTGATTGCTGTTGATTCACTATTTTCACCAATTTTAAGAGTTGCATACGACATTGAAAAAACTCGTGGTGATGATGATGAGTTGACTTTAGAAGTTGAAACCAACGGCGCTATTGAAGCAAAAGACGCCATCGCGATGGCTTCTAAAATGTTAATTGATCATTTTAATGTCATTATTCAAATCAGTGAAAAAGCTGGTCAAATTGATTATATTAAAGAAGAAGAAAAAGACGAAACTGAAAAAGTTTATGAAATGAAAATGGAAGAACTTAACATGTCAGTTCGCTTATTTAATGCTTTAAAGAGAGCTGGTATTTACACAGTCGGTCAATTAATGAAAATGAATGAAGAAGATATTATTAAAATTAGAAATTTAGGTCGTAAGTCATTAAAAGAATTAAAAGAGTGTTTATCAGAACACGACTTAGAATTAAAGAGCGGCTACATTGATGCAGACGATCTTGATGATTATGACGAATAGAAAGGAATATTTATATGTCTAGTAAATTAGGAAGAAGATCTTCAGCACGTAAAGCTGTATTAAGAGATTTAGTTACTGATATCATTATTTACGACAGAATTACGACTACTGAAGGAAAAGCAAAAGAATTAAAAAAACTAGCCGATAAAATGGTTACCTTAGCTAAAAAGGGTGATATTGCTTCTCGTCGTCAAGCTGCTAAATTAGTTCGTCCTGAACAAGCAAATGATGGACAAGATGCATTACAAAAACTATTTAATGAAATCGGACCAAGATATGCTGATCGCCCAGGTGGATACACCAGAATTATTAAAACAGTTCCACGTCGTGGAGATGCAGCACCAATGGCAATTATTGAATTTGTATAAATAATTATTAAAAAACCCAACTGAAAACAACCATATTAAGGTTAGCCGTCGGGTTTTTTTTAATATAATTTAAAAACAATTAATAAAAGTGCTATACTTACAACATATGAAAGGATTTGAGACTATGAAGTTTACTGATTTTGAATACGTTCGACCAAACGTCGAGGAATTAAAAGCAACAATTATATCATTAATTGAAAAATTAACTGACGAATATTCATTTGAAGAACAATATGAAGCTTATAAACAAATTGATGAAGTTACTGAAGAATTTGAAACTATGGGCACAATCGCCAGCATTAGAAATTCTATTAACACTAAAGATGAGTTTTATGAGCAAGAAATTGAGTTTTATAATATGGAGGGACCTAATTTAATGCCCTTGTTTTTTGAAGTTTCTGTCAGGCTGTTCAATTCAAAACACCGTGTTGAGCTTGAAAAAGCATTAGGCACATTAATTTTCAAACAAACCGAACTATCATTAAAAACCTTTAAACCAGAAATTGTTCCCAACTTACAAAAAGAAAATCAACTAACTACTGAGTATTCAAAGTTAATGGCTAGTGCTGAAATTGAATTTGATGGTAAAGTACTTAACTTATCACAAATGGGACCATACACTACCCATATTGATAGCGATGTTAGAAAGCGGGCTCAATTAGCGGTTTCTAGTTGGTTGGAAAAAAATGAAACCGAATTAGATCGCATCTATGATGAGTTAGTTAAACTAAGACATGAGATGGCTTTAGAATTAGGATATGAAAATTATGTTCAACTAGGTTACGATAAGATGGGAAGAACCGATTATACCGCTAGTGATGTTAAAAACTACCGAGAACAAATTTTTGAAAGTGTAACTCCACTTTGGGTTGAATTACAAGAACGTAAAGCAAAAAGATTAAAAATTAAAGATCCAAAATCTTATGATTTAGCAGTTTCATTTTTATCAGGTAATCCAACTCCGAAAGGCGACCGCGCATGGATGGTCAAAAGAGCTAAACATATGTATGAAGAAATGTCACCAGAAACTAATACTTTCTTTAACTTTATGTTAGATCATGAACTTCTTGAGCTTGACGCCAAACCAGGTAAAGCTGGCGGCGGATATTGTACATATATTCCAAAATACCGCGCTCCATTTATTTTTGCCAATTTTAATGGTACAGCTGGAGATGTCGATGTATTAACCCATGAAGCAGGACATGCTTTCCAAGTATTTGAGTCTAGAGATTTATTATCTGCCTATCGTTGGCCAACGATGGAAGCCGCCGAAATCCATTCAATGTCAATGGAATTTTTTGCCTGGCCGTGGATTAATTTGTTTTTCGAAACTGATACAGAAAAATACAAATTTAATCACTTAGCAGGAGCTATTTCATTTCTACCCTATGGTGTGACAGTTGATGAGTTTCAAGAGTGGGTCTATTCTAATCCAATGGCAACACCAGATGAAAGAAAAAAGGTATGGTCGAAAATCGAGAAAAAATATCGCCCCACTTTAGATTATGGTGATGATGAATTTTTGAAAAAAGGAACTTATTGGTTTCGACAAGGGCATATTTTTGGTTCTCCATTTTACTATATTGATTACACACTTGCGCAAGTGGTAGCTTTTCAATATTGGATTAAAGACCAAAAAGACCACGAATCAGCTTGGAGTAATTACTTATCGCTTTGTCAATTAGGTGGGTCGAAAAGTTTTCTTGGATTAATTGAGGCAGTTGGTTTAGAAAATCCCTTTAAGACAGGCACAGTTAAAAAAATTATTAAACCATTAAAAGACTATTTAGATAGTGTTGATGATACTAAATTTTAATCAATATGCATTAAAAAATCGCCAAAATATGGCGATTTTTTATTAGCATAAAAGGCCTAATAAAGCTTTATTTGGTGATAAAATATTTAAACGTTTCATCGTTTTGAACGCCTAAAAATCTTTTCAATTCTTTACCACCATCAACGACAACATAAGTTGGTGTTGCAACTATCTTAAATTTTTTAGCAAGCTTCTTACTTTTTACAATATCTACTTTCTTAAAATCGTAGAGATTATATTTTTTTGACCATTTTTCAAAAGATTGCATTGTTCCTTGACCGGTAAAAGACCACGGAGCATCAAATAAAATTATAACTTTCTTTCTATTTGAAACTACTTCTCGATTATAATTGAAGTAATTTATCGTATTTATCATAAGAATCGCCTCCATCTTCATTATACTATATAGTGTCTTTTGGTTGTTTATTTATGGTATAATATCATAGATATGATATTGGTTGGTGACAAAATGGTAAAAATAGAGAATCTATCTTTTAGATATAGTGATAAACACGAAACATTGAAAAATATATCCTTAGAAATACCAAAAGGAACTTGGGTTTCTATTTTAGGTCATAATGGTAGCGGAAAGTCGACACTAGCTAAACTTTTAATGGGATTATTGGAAGCTGATGAAGGACAAATTTATATTGGTGAAGAACAAATCTTATTAAGTGAAACAACGATTAAAGATATTAGAAAAAAAATCGGGATTGTTTTTCAAAATCCTGATAATCAATTTGTTGGTGTCACTGTTCTTCATGACATCGCTTTTGGCATGGAAAACCAACAAATCTCAAGAGAAGAGATGTTAGAAAAAATTGATTACTTTTCTGAATTAGTCGGAATGAAAGATTATTTACACAAAGGACCACACGAACTTTCTGGAGGTCAAAAACAACGAGTTGCGATTGCTGGAGCACTCGCAATGGATTTAGATATTATGATTTTTGATGAAGCAACCTCGATGTTAGACCCAGAAGGAACTTTAGAAATAGTTGAATTAATTAAAAGACTAAACGAAGAATTTGGCAAAACGATTATTACCATCACTCATGATTTAGAGTTTGCTAACCTAAGTGATCGCTTAATTGTTTTAAGAGATGGACAATTAATTTTGGATGGAACTCCAGAAGCAATATTCAAAGAAGAAGAATTATTAAAATCTTCTAGTTTAGAACTTCCATATAGTTTAATGCTTCAAAAGGATTTAGAAAAACTAGAATTTGATAATAAAGATATAGTAGTGGAGGCCTTATGGAAATACGGTTTGAAAAAGTAAACTTTCGTTATAAAGGTCTAACCGAAATAACACACGCCTTAACTGATGTTGATTTAACAATTAATGAAAATAACGAGTTTATTGCCGTAGTTGGGCAAACCGGAAGCGGAAAATCAACACTTGTTCAACTAATGAACGGTTTGTTAATACCAAATAGTGGGATAGTTGATGTTTTCGGGTTTAAATTGCCACCGCAAAAAAGGCAAAAAATTAATCAACTTCGTCAAGAAGTAGGATTAGTTTTTCAGTTTCCGGAATACCAGTTGTTTGAAGAAACAGTTTTAAAAGATATTATGTTTGGTCCTAAAAACTTTAAAAAAACAGCTAAAGATGCGGAAGAAAGAGCAAGAGCGGCAGCGAAATTAGTTGGACTAGATGAAGAAATTCTTAAAAGCTCACCATTTAGAATTAGTGGTGGACAAATGAGAAGAGTTGCCATTGCTGGCATTTTAGCAATGGATCCACGAGTTTTGGTTTTAGATGAACCAACAAGAGGCCTAGATCCACAGGGACGTCAAGAAATTATGGATTTATTCAAACATATTCATGAAACAACTAATAAAACAGTTATTTTAATTACTCATGATATGGATTTGGTTAGTGAATATGCTAAAAGAGTAATCGTCTTAAAAGATGGTTCAATTGCCTTTGATGGTGCAAAAGAAGACCTATTTAGCGATCCCAACTTTGAAGATTATCACTTAAGCTTACCGACACCACTGAAAATTTTGAAATATTTAGAAAAAGAAATCGGTCTTCCTTATCAACCAAAATATAGTTATCAATCTTTGATCGAATATATTAGGGGGACTAAACTATGAATAACATTGTAATTGGTCAATATATCCCAAGAGATTCATGGCTACACCGCCTTGACCCTAGATATAAATTACTTAGTTTAATTTTTATGTTAGTGGCACTATTTGTAATTCCAATAAGGACAGAATGGCCTTATTTAGCGACCTTAGGAACATTAACTGTTCTAATATTTATTCTTATTTTAACCTCAAAAGTGCCGATTATGAAAGTTATAAGAGGTTTTAAACCGGTAATGTTTTTACTAACATTTACGTTTATTATCCAAATCTTTTATTACCAGACTTCTGATGCCGCCGTTTTATTAGGACAGATTCCTTTTAATTTAACTTGGGTTAGTTTGGCGGCAATCATCGCTATCCTTGTTTTCTATTTTGTTACTAAAAAATATATTAAACTAGGCTTTCTTTACTTTATATTAATGGTTGTTGGCGCCTTTGCTGTTCAGCACTATATTCCAGCTAGTTGGGGATTTATTACATCTTATCAAGCTGATTTATATGATGAAGCGTTAATTAGAAGTGGATTTTTAGTTCTAAGAATCTTAGATGTAATAATGCTAACTTCATTATTAACATTAACTACAATGACAACTGATTTAAATTATGCGATTGAGTCATTATTAAAACCATTAAAAGTTGTTAAATTTCCAGTAGACACTTTAGCGATGATGTTATCATTAACGCTAAGATATATCCCAACTTTATTAGAAGAAACTAATAAAATTATGAAAGCTCAAGCCTCAAGAGGGGTTGATTTTAAAGAAGGAAGACTAAAAGATAAAATTAGTCAAATGGTTTCTTTATTAGTTCCGGTATTTATTATTTCCTTTAAAAGAGCGGAAGATTTAAGTAACGCAATGGAAGCGCGAGGCTATGAAATCGGGTCTAAACGAACTAAAATTGATGCCTACGCAATCAATGCTAAAGATATTGTTACATTGATTTTTGCAGTCTTGGTTTTTGCAGTTATCTTAACAGGAAGGTTTTTGATTTAATGATGATTAGATATAAAGCAGTCATCTCTTATGATGGCAGTGATTATTATGGTTTTCAACGATTGAATAACCACAAAAACATTCAACAGACAATCGAAAACGCTATTAAAAATATGACCGCTCAAGCAATTCCAATTTACGTTTCAGGTAGAACGGATAAGGGCGTTCACGCTAAAGGGCAGGTTATCCACTTTGATACTGAAATTGATTTAGAAGCAACGGTTTGGATTAACGGTATTAACAGGCGATTGCCTGCTGATATTAGAATTTTAAAGATTAGCAAAGAAAAAGCTAATTTTCATGCTAGACATTCAGCTAAATCAAAAATTTATGAATACCGAATTACAAAATTTCCTTCTAGTGTGTTTGAATCACGCTATGAAGTTTATCAACCCAATTTAGATATTAACCTAATTAAACAAGGCGCCAAATTATTAGAGGGAACTCATGATTTTGCCGGTTTTAGCATTAATATAGCTTTAAAACCAACCGTGAAGACTATTTATTCGGTTAGCGTTAAAGAAACCAAAAAAAATATTATAATTCGTTTTCACGGCGACAGTTTTTTAAGGTATATGGCAAGAAGAATGGTTGGGCTTTTAATTGATATAGGGGCTGAAAAAAAACAAGTATCAGTAATTAATGAAATCTTTTTAACGAAAGATCGAATGATTGCCAATATTACAGCGCCAGCAAAAGGACTATACTTAGTAAAAATATTTTACTAAACAAAATATTTATGAGATAATGACGGTGGAGGAAGCAAATATGTTTATTACATTTGAAGGTGGAGAAGGCAGCGGAAAAACAACAGTTGTTAAAAAAGTCGCGGAAGAATTAATTAAATTAAATTACGAAGTTTTAATAACTAGAGAACCGGGTGGTAGTAAGGTTGCCGAACAAATTAGAAATATTATTCTTGATAAAAACAATACAAGCATCACGGCTGAAACTGAAGCGTTATTGTTTGCAGCTTCACGAACCCAACACCTAGAAGAAATCATCATACCAGCTTTAAAAAGAGGTCAAATAGTTTTATGTGATCGGTTTGTTGATTCATCACTTGCTTATCAAGCTTATGCTAGAGAATTAGGATTTGATTTTGTCTTAAAAGCAAATGATTATGCAATGAAAAACTTACCAGAACTAACGTTTTATTGTGACGTTGATCCTGAACTTGGACTGAAACGAATTTCAACTAGAGATAATCTTAATCGACTAGATTTAGAAAATATTGCTTTTCATGAAAAGGTTAGAAACGGTTACAAAGAGGTCGTCAAAAGATTTCCAAACCGCGTTGTAGAAATTAATGCTAACGGAACGATTGACGAAATGTTAATAGATATTATGAGGATTTTAAAGGAAAGATTATGAAAAAAGCGTTAAGTTTTTTTACTTCAACTATTAATAAAAAACGGATGTCCCATCTATATTTGATTGAGGGGCCAAAAGGGGCCGGTAAATTAAGTCTATCCTTTTTAGTAAGCGTTGAATTATTAAAAAGAAAAGGCGAAGATGAAGAACGACTTTTCGAACAAGTAAAAAATCTTAAGCATCCAAACGTAATTTTAATCCAACCAGATGGCGCTAGTATAAGAAAAGAGCAGATTTTATTATTGCAATCAGAGTTTTCCAAGACTAGTTTAGTTGAAGGAGCTAGAATTTATATTATTAAAGATGTTGAAAAAATATCATCAGCTGCCGCCAATAGTTTATTAAAATTTATGGAAGAACCAGAAGGCAAAAAGACATATGGCTTTTTGCTAACTGAAAATGTAAGCGCCGTTTTACAAACAATAATTTCTCGAAGCCAGACAATTCATTTATCAGGAATTGATAAAAAAGAAATTAAAAAAAATTTGATTAGTAAAGGAGTTGGCACCTTAACGGCTGAAATATTACCAGAATTTACTAATAACACCGAAGAGGCGTTTAAATTAATTGACCATCCGGTGATTTTAGACATTGCTGATTTTCTAAAAAGCATTGCCAAGGATTGGCAAAATCCGAGCGTGATTATGGCCCTTGATTATACAAAAAAACTAGAAGTCGTTCGCGCAGATCGCGAAGCTTACCGCTTGTTTAGCAATATATTGTTGTTATTTTTCACCGATGTAATTAGATACAAGGTTCATCGTTCGTTGACATTTGAGTCTTTAAGAACAGATATTCAAGCCATTAGTGCACGTCACAATATGATAGAGCTAGAAGCAATAACAACCAAATTAGAGAAAAACATTAATCGACAAAAAACTTATATTAATCTTGACTTATATTATCAAAATTTACTTCAAGATTTGGATGGAGAGAGATAAAATGAAAGTTAGTTTAATCCAGTTTAAAAAAGCGGGTAAAAGATATCATTTTAAACCAGATGGTTTAGAATTAAATATAAATGATCAAGTTGTTGTAGAAACAATTAAAGGTCTAGAAATTGGCACAGTTGTTGATTTTGCTGATGTTGAGGAAAAAGACTTATTTAGTGATTTAAAGCCTGTCATTAGGGTAGCAACGGAAGAGGATTTACTTGATAAGCAACAAAATAACAATGATGTTTTAGAAATAGTAGTTACAACTAAAGACTTAGTGAAAAAACATAATTTAGAGATGAGCATTTTAGATGCTGAATATACGCTAGATCGTAAAAAGTTGTTGATATATTTTGAAGCTGAGTCGAGAATTGATTTTAGAGACTTAGTCAAAGATTTAAGCACAATTTATTCAACTAGAATCGAATTAAGACAAGTTGGTTCACGCGATGGAGCTAAGCTTGTTGGCGGAATTGGTCCTTGTGGATTAATTTTATGTTGTACAACTTTTTTAGGAGATTTTGAAACAATTACTATTCGAATGGCAAAAAATCAAAACATGTCACTAAACCCATCAAAAATTTCTGGTATTTGTGATAAATTGTTGTGTTGTATTAAATATGAAAACGAAGCATATACTCATTTAAAAAAAGTTATGCCAGATATTGGCGATAAAGTTAAATATGAAGGCAATGTTTATGATATTAAAGATATTAATTTATTAAGAGAAAGAGTCCTAGTCTTTATTGGTGATGACCATGAAAGACGATGGCTAAAAAAAGGTGAATACGAAAGGGTGAAGTAGATGTTGTTACAAACACTAAACCGCAAGGAAAAATTAAAGTTTTTAGATTTAGCTCTTCATTTAGTATCAATTGATGGTGAGCCCTCTAACTATGAAGAAAGAATTCTTAATTTAATGTTAGAAGAAATTGGCAATGAAGTGGCTGACGAATACACCTTTAAATTAAGCGACGATTATGAAAAAACACTAATCTTTTTTGAAGAAGCACCGATTACAGTTCGTAATATCGTCTACCTTAATTTATCAAAACTGCCGTTATTTGATGACTTATATAATACAAGACAACATTTTTTCTTAGAAAAAATTAGAGAAAAATTTGGCATTACTGAAGCTAAGAAGCGTCAGTTAATGCGTTTAGTTTATGATGAAAGAGATTTAATCGAAAAAGTAAAAAGGGCTGTTAATTCTTAAAACAATGATAAAAACACAAAGTTTTCAAAACCAAAATCAAACGCTTTATTTAGTATCAACACCGATTGGAAACTTAGAAGATATTACAATAAGAGCGATTAATATTTTAAAGTCGGTAGACTATATTTTTTGTGAGGACACAAGACATAGTAGAATTTTATTAAATCATTATCAAATTGAAGCCAAGCTTGATAGTTATTTTGAGCATAACAAAGAAATTAAAGGCAAACGAATTATTTCATTATTATCAAGCGGTAACGATGTTGCTTTAATTAGTGACGCTGGTACACCGGGAATTAGTGATCCAGGGTACGAAATAGTGATAATGGCAATAAATAACGGATTTAATGTCGTTGCTATTCCGGGTGCTAATGCGATTTTACCTGCCTTAATAACGTCCGGATTAGTTATTCAACCATTTACTTTCCTTGGCTTTTTACCAAGACAAGATAGTAAACAAGAAGCGTTATTAACGGAATTTAAATACCGGCATGAAACCTTAGTTATTTATGAATCACCTAACCGTGTTTATAAAACGATGGCAAATATTTTAAAGCAATTAGGAAACCGTAACGTTGTTATTGCCAGAGAATTAACCAAAAAGTTTGAAACAATTATTCGCGGCACTGCTCAAGAAATTATTGCTAGCAATGAAGAATTAAAAGGTGAGTGCGTAATTATTGTTGAAGGCGGAAATCCCAGTGATAAGTATCAGGATCTAACTTTAGTTGAACATGTTGATATGTATATCAAGATGGGAAATGAAGAAAATGAAGCAATGAAAAAGGCCGCTAAAGATTTAGAAATTACCAAATCAGAAGTTTATAAAGAATATAAAATAAGGAGATAAAGATGAAAAAACCATACTATATTACAACCGCAATCGCCTATAGTTCAGGCATCCCTCATATCGGAAATGTATATGAAATTATTTTAGCTGATGCAATCGCTAGGTTTAAGCGAATGGATGGTTTTGATGTCTATTTCCAAACCGGAACTGATGAGCACGGTCAAAAAATTGCTCAAAACGCCAAAAACAACGGTTTATCACCACAAACTTATGTTGATGTTATTTCAAAAGAAATTCAAAATATTTTTGATCTAGTTAATATTAGTTATGACTATTTTATTAGAACGACTGAAGAAAGACATGTCAAGTCGGTGCAATTAATATTTGAAAAGCTACTAGCCCAAGATGACATTTACTTAGGTCATTATGAGGGTTGGTATTCACTATCGGAAGAAGCATTTATTTCCGAAAAAGATATTGTTGACGGAAAAGCACCAGCTGGTGATATTCCGATTTGGATGAGCGAAGAAGCTTATTTCTTTCGTCTAGGAAAATACCAACAACAATTAGTCGAACATATTAATAATAACCCTTCGTTTATTATTCCCGAGAGTAGGAAAAACGAGATGGTTAAAAACTTTTTAGAAGAACCACTTTTAGACGTTTCGATCACTAGAACCGCTTTTAATTGGGGAATCCCAATTCCTTCTGACCCTAAACATGTTGTTTATGTTTGGATTGATGCTTTAACAAATTATATTTCTGGTCTAGACTATTTACCAGGACAACCACATTCACCAATGTTTAAAAAGTTTTGGCCAGCGGATATTCATATTATTGGCAAGGATATTTTAAGATTCCATGTTATATTTTGGCCAATTTTGTTAATAGCGTTAGATTTAGAATTACCAAAAACTATCTTTGGGCATCCATGGATCTTATTTGATCGTAATAAAATGAGTAAATCAAGCGGTAATGTCATGCATACAACTGATTTAGTTAGACACTTTGGTGTTGATGCCGTTAGATATTATTGCTTACATGAAATTCCATACGCTCAAGACGGAAACTTAACTTATGAGTTATTAATCGAAAGAAACAATGCCGATTTAGCTAATACTTTAGGTAATCTAGTTAATCGAACATTGGGAATGATTAAAAAGTATCGTAGCGGAAAAGTGACTAAAGTTATTCTAGATAATGAACACTCTAATCACTTAAGAAAAGAAGCGTTAGAAGCTTTACCAAAAATGAGAAAACTAATGGAAACATATCATGTTTCTGATGCATTAGAGGAAGTCATGAAATTAGCAAGACTAGCCAATAAATATATTGATTTAATGGAACCATGGAATTTATTTAAAGACGAATCAAAACAAAATGAATTAGACAGTTTGCTATATCACTTAGTTGAAACAATTAGATTTATTGCAGTTTTAATTAATCCTTTTTTACCAGAAACTGCTGAAAAAATATCAAATCAAATCAACTACGTTAATCTAGATTTTGATTCCTTAAAAGAGTTTGGAGAATATCCAACTAATATGACTAATGAGGCGCAAGTTTTATTTGAACGCTATAATATGGATGAAAAAATTGAAGAAATATTAAGTGATAGAAATGGGAAAGAATAACAAAGGAAACTTTTTTAAAAGCGAGCGATTTAAAATTGTAATCGCTCCGGAAATATTTAGAGTATTTATCGTGTTTGTTTCAACTATCATATACGGGATAGGACTAGGTTGGTTTATTCAAGTTAGTGAAGTTAGAATGTATGGCGGTGGTGTACCAGGTATTGCTCAGTTATTAGTTGACTTGGTGAAAGTAACTAATATGTTTGAGTTAACCTCCGCTGTTGAAGATACGATGATGTTTTTAACAATCATCATCGTTAACATCCCAATTATATTTTTAGGTTGGTTTGGCGTTTCAAAGCGCTTTACGATCTATAGTGTAATCTCAGTTATTTTACAAGCAACCATTATTGGTTATTTTAAATGGGATGTTTTTAAAGGCGTTGATCCAATATTATTATCAATTTTCGGTGGCGTCTTAATTGGTGTTGGCGTTGGAATCGCCATGAAGTTTGGAACTTCCACTGGTGGCTTTGATATTGTTTCACAATACATCTCGTTAAAGCGCGGTAAAAGCGTTGGACAAATATCAACGTTAATTAATATTTTTGTGATGGGTATTGGTGCGGTAATGTTAGGATTTGGTCCCGATATTATCGTGGACGGTAAAATATATGCCGGCGCAGAAATAACGGGGTTAGTATTGTTATATACTTTATTAAGATTATTTATTACAATGTTAACAATTGATAAGGTCCACACCTCTTATAACTATATTGAATTTAGTATTATTACTGAAAACGGAGAAGAAATGGCCCAAGAGATTATTAAAAATGTTCAAAGAGGCGTTACGATTTTTGATGCTAGAGGCGGATATTCATTTAATGAAAAATCGATGGTCTATTTAATTGTGATGCGATTTGAAAAACATAAGCTAATCGAAACGATTAAGAATGTTGATCCAAACGCTTTTATCATCACTAAAGCGGTTAGTTCAATTAACGGTAACTTCTCTAAAAAGACGGTTGCCTAAAAATAATACCTTAACTTTAAAATGGGAATCAATTCGATTTCCATTTTTAATTTAAAGACATCTAAAGAATAAACTTTCAATAACGTCACTAATTATATAAATAACTTAACTTCCTTATAATTAATTTTAACTTCAAATAAAAGTGATAAAATTTTGAAATCGTTTACATTGATAATTGTTAAGTATTTTGTTTACACTTGGAAATAAATTTGATAAAATGAAGTTGTATTTGAACCATCGTATAATAGGCTGAATGTGGCGGCCGAGTTTCTACCGTGATTCCATGAAAATCACGACTACGATAGAAAACTGTAAGTTTTCATAATGCCACTATTTACGAGTAGTGGCTTTTATTTTGCCATCAATAGTTCGAATATCTAGATCCACAGGGGAGGATGAAGATGGGGAAAGAGAGTACTGTGTTCGTGCACGGGAAAGATTACGGACCAAAGGAGCGGTCTAACTTTTGGGGAAAAGTTGACATGTTCTTCAAAATTATTATGCGCGGGTCTAATTGGCGCGGGAAGATAGTCGGGGGACTAGTAACATTTTTGGCGATGTGCTCGATAATAGCACTAAATCCTAGTATTTTAGGTGATACCAGGATGCCTATAGGTGGCGTCTTTTTAGTAACCACCACATTTTTAATTATAGCAACTACAAAATTTATTAGAATTATCAAAAGAAACCGTACCGCACGACAATAGATTAGCTATTGTCGTGGGGTTCGGTTTTTTATTTGCGTATTATTACTGCTGTAATTAACAAAAACTGCTTTAACAAAATTAAATATCTAATCAAAATATAGTATTTAACTTTTCCTAATATATGTTAGGAAATTTAAATAAAATGATTTTTTCAAAAAATGGAGGGGATTAATTGAAAAAGAACAAAAGAATTAGTTTATTGATCGTAGCATTTTTGCTAATGGGCTTTTTAGTAGCTTGTAACGGTAGCGACGGTAACATTAAAGTGTATACAAGAGATACATCAAGTGGAACTCGCGATGGCTTTTTTACAAGTATTGGGTTAAATGATGCAGTTAAAAGTAATGAGTTATTAGCCAAAGGATATATTGAAGTTCAATCTAACGGTGCGATGGTTACACAAGTGAAAAACGATGAACATGGTATTGGATATATTTCTCTAAGTTCTTTAGAATCTTCAGGACTAAAAGGATTAACTTATAATTCAGTTATCCCAACAGAAGCTAATGTTATTAACGGTACTTATAAATTAACTCGGAATTTTAACTACATGTTAAGAGATGAATATGCTGATGATAATGTTGAAGCTGTTGCAAAAGCATTACAAGCTTATATGACAAGTATCGAAGGCGTAGGGGTTATCCAAGGGGCAGACGGTATAGTTGATGCAACTGGGGCCAAAGCATGGTCCATTATTAAAGTTGATCATCCAGTTGTTGATGATACAACCCTAAATATTACTTTTAGAGTTGGTGGGTCTACTTCAGTTGAGAAAGTTGGAAAAGCTCTAACTTCAGCATTTGCTCAGTTAGTTGCCGGTACAATTACTTTTGAACATGAGCATACTGGTTCAGGTGACGCTTGGAAAAGAACTAATGGTGGGGAAAAAGACGGAGCCGCTTCTCTAGATTTAGGTTTTGCATCAAGAGAATTCAAAACCGATGAAGCAGCCGCTACAACAGGTACAATCGCAATTGATGCAATTGTAGTAGTCGTCAACACAAAAAACAGCCTTACCGCGGTTACTGCTGAAGATTTAGTTAAAATCTTTAAAGGCAAAACTTCTAAGTGGAGTGAGTTAAACTAGGATAAGTTGTAAAATTTAATTTTGGCAAGGAGA
>CAZRJV010000008.1:0-30242 GCA_964600625.1 uncultured Acholeplasmataceae bacterium | reverse complement strand
TGTGTTATGAAAAAGGGTGCTATTCCAAGTATTCCAAACCGAAATGAAGTTATTAAATTTATTAATGAATCAAACAAATAAAAAAAATCTGTTGCATAACAGATTTTTATCTATAGGAGTAATTTATGTATTTAAAGTATGTTAACACTAAAATTGGCACATTAAATGATAACCGTTTTTCTCATGGGAACTTATATCCAATCATTGCTAGACCAAACGGACTTACAGCTTTTTCAATTCAGACAAAGGCACATGGCGACCGCTGGTGGTATCATCCCAATGATAAGAGTTTTGAAGGTATAAGGTTAACCCATCAACCATCACCATGGATTGGTGACTATGGTCATATGTTATTCTTCCCACATAGTGGTGATTATAAACCTAGTAATGAACAAAGATGGAGCCACTTTCGAAAAGATAAAGAAGTATTAACCCCAGTTGAGTTAAAAGGTTTTTTATCTCAATATCTTATTGATTATAGTCTAACACCATCTAATAGTGGTGCTGTAATGCAGTTTAAGTTTCATAAAAATGATAAAAAATCACTTTCAATCATTGGAATGAATGGAACTTTAAATATGTGGTTAGTTGATAATCAAACACTAAAACTTTCTACTGACGCAAAAGTAGAAGAAGCTAATCCAAAAATCATTGAATATTTATATCTTAAAACTTCAGTACCGTTTGAAATAGAAAAACAAGAAAATGCTTATACGTTAATCTTTGAATCTAACTTTGTAGAACTAAAGTTAGCGACCTCTTTTATATCATTTGAACAAGCTATTATCAATTATTATCGTGAATTAGATAATAAAACTTATAATCAAATAAAAGAAGAAGGTGTTCAAATTTGGGAATCTAGACTTTCTAAAATTGAAATAGAAGATGAAGATGAGGATTTAAAAAAATTATTTTATTCAGCTTTTTATCGAACAATGTTATTTCCTAGACAATTTCATGAATTTGATGAAAATGGAAAACCACACCATCTTTCAGCCAATCTAGGTGTAATCAAAGAAGGATTAAGTTATACGGATAATGGATTCTGGGACACATTTAGAACATTATATCCACTACTATCAATTATAGAACCAAAACTATATAAAGACATTTTGGACGGTTATGTTAATTACTTTAATGAGAATGGATATTTTCCAAAATGGATTTGTCCTAACGAAAAGAAAATCATGACTGGAACTCTTTGTGAAGTAACAATGTCAGAAGGGATTGTTAAAGGATTCTACGGTGAAACTGAAGGTAGAGAAATTGTTGAAATGTTAATAAAGAATGCTGAGGTTGAAGATAGTTCGGGTGTATTTGGTAGAAAGATACCTAAAACCTATAGAAAACTAGGTTATTTACCCCTTGATAAAGTTAGTGCGAGTTTGAGTGAAACATTGGATTACTATTATGGAGATTATTCGATTGGTTTAGCTGCTCAAAAGGTAGGATTAACAGACATATCCAAAAAATATCTTGATTTTTCTTACAACTACAAGCATTTATTCTCTAAAAAAGACGATTTCTTAAGATCTAAAGATACCAATGGATTATTTAGAACATCTTTCAATCCATTTGATTGGGGCAACGATTATGTTGAAGGTGGTCCTTGGCAATGTGGGTTCTCTGTTTTTCATGATATTAAAGGGTTAGATAAAGTTTATGACTATAAATTAGAAGATAAAATTGATGAATTATTAGCGACAGAACCTAATTATAATGTCGGTGGATATGGGAATGAAATTCATGAAATGAGTGAAATGGCTTCACTTGGATTTGGTCAATTAGCTCTATCCAATCAACCTTCTTTCCATATTCCATTTATCTATTCAGAACTCGGTAAAATTAAAAAGACCAATACTTTAGTAAAAGAGTTAATAAACAAACTGTTTAAAGCAGATGTTGACGGTTATCCAGGAGATGAAGACAATGGTTCAATGTCAGCTTGGGTTATATTTAGTTTACTTGGATTTTATCCTTTTAATCCTTCTAGTGGGATTTACACTTTAAGTGGACCTTTAGTTAATAAAGCGATTATTCATTTAGAAGATGGGGATTTAGTTATTGAAAAAGATACTATCAATTTAAATAGAGCTAAAACGCATTTTTCACATGAAGCATTAATCAAGGCAAAAAATTTAAAAGACATTGTATAAAAACAAGGCAACTCATTGCAGAGTTGCCTTTTATTTATCTGTTTGATAGATTAAGGAAGTTTTGCCACAACAACTTCTGTAAAACTAACAGGATTGATTTCTATCTCTTTTATAGTTGAAGGAACAATCAAACTATCTCCTTTTTTATATGGATAGCCATTGATGGATCCTACACCATCTATGAATGTTAGAAGTGAAAATGGATCATTATATATTTTAAATTGATTTTTTAAGTTCCATTTATAAACATTAAAATAACGATATTCAATTAATGTAATAACTTGATTATCATTATCAACAACAGATGAAATTTTATTATAGACAGTTAATGATGGAAATTTAGTAGCTTCTAAACCTAAATCCAAATGAAGCTCTCTTTTTTTACCATCTTTTTCAATTCGGTCATAATCGTAGAGCCGGTAAGTAATATCTGAAGATTGTTGGATTTCTAAAATTAAGATACCTTTGCCAATCGCATGTACCATCCCTGCAGGAATGAAGAAGAAGTCCCCCTTTTTTACGGGTTGTCTAATTAATAGTTCTTCATATTTTCCTGAGTCTAAGAGGTTTCTAAATTCCTCTTTCGAATGTGCTGTATGTCCATATATAATTTCAGCACCTTCATCAGCATCCAAAATATACCAACATTCAGTTTTACCATAAGAATTGAATTTACTAGCCATGTCATCATCGGGATGGACTTGAACTGATAATCGATCGTGTGCGTCGATCATTTTAACTAACAATGGAAAGTAATCAGCATTAAGGTTTCCAAATAAAGTTTTATTGGCTTTATAAACATCATTTAAGGTTTGGCCTTTATAAATGCCATTTAAAATAGTTGAGGGTCCATTATCGTGTGCACTAATAATCCAGGCTTCACCAATATTGTCGTCCTGAATCATTGGATAATACGTTTTTAGTTTGTCTTTACCCCATATACGATATTTAAAGATAGGGGATAAGAATAAAATTTCTTTCATAAAATCACCAACTCTATTTTACACTATAAAAGGCTATTATTGAAGTTAATGAACTAAAATATATCATTAATAACAAAGCATAAAAATAATTATTTTAAGACATAACGAAGGTCAATTTTAATTAAGAATTGATGATAAACTTTAAGTACATTTGAAAATTCTTTAAAAAAATTCAAAATGTTGGATGAGTATTATGGAACAACAAATATTATTTAAAGAATTAAAGATGTATTATCTTAGCAAACTAGATAAATTAATTACAGTAATAGATAAGGTTCATAGAAATTTGAATCCAGAAATACATGATGTAAAACGAATTTGGATTACCATCAATACGAAACTAAAAACATCGAAAGATAATAAATAAGTTATGAAGAACTATAAGATTTAGATTTGAAAAGAAATTCAACCAGTTTAACATCTATCGATGATCAGCTAATAAATATTTAGGGAGTAAAGATGAAATTCGTTTAAGTGTTAAACAACTTTAATAAAATTTAAAAACTAGAAATTGAGAATTTGATTCTCTTAATAGAAGACAATCAAGATTCAGTAAACAAAGTTGCAGAAGAACTAGGATTTATAGAAATACCTAAGAATATACTTTCAGAAGATAAAACAAATTATATATAAAAACATTAAAAAAGGTGGAATAAAAAAAATATTGTAAAGGATGGCATTAATGATGCACCATCATTTGTATGTGCAAATATTGAAATTTAAATGTGTAAAAAACAGTCATATTTATTAAAACTAGTAATGTTGTTTTAATGATTTAATTTTTTACAAAATGACTACTCGGTCTTGGTTTAAATAAAGTGACATTTAAAAATATGAACCAAAATATTATTATAGTAAAAGGAGTAATATTAGTTTTTTACTAGATCTATTATTCATTAAATGAATGAACATAAAAATAGTTGTGTTGGCATATGTAGATAGTAAATTATTAGTACTGAAAACTTATAAAATTACTAAAAATTTAAATAGAAAAATTAAAAAATATAGTCTAATCAAAAAAAATTTTAATTCCGGTTTTCATTCAAAAAATAGTTTACTTTTCGCAAAATAAATTTGACAATAATTACTAAAAATTTGCTGAGAAAAAATAAATATTTCTAATTAAAAGTAAGAAGAAAAAAATAAAAAAATCTTCTTTGAAATTCGAAATTATAACTAGCCAATCTTGTTGTAAAAAATAGAAATTCAGTAAAAAAATGGGATGTCTTGACACTGACAAATTCAAAGTTTTATTTAACTCATTAAAGTAAAATTATATTTGTATGATCAAAAAGTAAAAATAAAACAAATAGAAAATCCTATTAAAATTTACGAGATAGAGTAATAAAATAAAACGCAGCATCTAATTAGGCTAAAATATTAATTTGAGTTCTAATATATCCAAAAAAAATTCTTATTTAGCTAAATAGAATGTTTTTTTAAAATATAGATAATACTATTAAAAATATTCTACAATGATAAATAAAAGTAATTACTAATTAGAATCTTTATAATTTAATATTAATTAAAAATGATTACTCATATTGTAAAATATTTAAATTTTTTTAAAATACCTAACCTAGTTAAACGCAGTTATCAACATTTTCTGGCAATTGACTATTTTAAGACTTAATGTGTTTAAGTAATTTCGATTAATAAACAAAATATATTATTAAATATTTTTGATTAATAATTTATAATAACTATTGACCTATTTAAAAAAAGTGGTAAAATAAATGTATAAAGTTCTGATTATGTCTTAATTAGAAGATTCTCC
The DNA here is from genome assembly GCA_964600625.1 of uncultured Acholeplasmataceae bacterium. Lineage (GTDB taxonomy): Bacteria > Bacillota_I > Bacilli_A > Acholeplasmatales > Acholeplasmataceae > DUQW01. Next base: position 25,326 of record CAZRJV010000008.1, on the reverse strand, counting down.
ATGAAATGAGAAGTGTCTATGTTAAAAAAAGATAAACGAATATTTATTACTTATATTATTTTTACTTCATTACTATATCTTACTGTTTTTGGAGTTTATTACTTTTTCACACTTCAATTTGATAAAGTTGATACAGATCGGATGATTAATTTATATCAGGAAAGTATGGTAAGAAGCGTTCAAAATAGTATTGACTACAATAAAGAAAATTTTGAATTCATAAGTTCAATTTACGAGGTAGATTATCTGAACAGTTATGTGCAGGAAAATCACGCTATTAGAGGCTTTATCCACTTTATTGATTATGACGAAAATGGATTTGAGTATCTTGGCAACATGGTTTATATGGATGATAATGAGTTACTAGAAAAGGGGTTTGGATTCTTTAGTAGTTATGTATACTATTTTGATTCGAAAATGGTTGCAATTATTGAAGCTGCTGTAATGTTTGATCAATCACTGGAACAAACGGATGCTAGTAGAGTTTTCCTGATGAATAGCAATGGTCAGATATATTATCATCGTAATAATGAAAGCAATACTCAAGTTTTACATGAATATATCTCATCAGATACTACCGATATGATAAAGAACGAGTTTACCAATGGTATTGACTTTAAGATTAACACTAAAATCGAATCAGAAGAAGTTATCTTAAGCTTCTTCAATTTAGATAAGTACCCTAATGTTTATGTAGGACAATCATTTCAAAAACCGTTCATTGAAAATCGATTATTACAGTATCATATCGGCTATGGATTAATCCTAGCAATATTAGGACTGGGAAACTTCATAATCTTATGTTACATTTACTACAGATATCGCGTTAATAACCTTAAGTTTGGAAGTTTACTCAAATCGAGCATAAAGTCAAAAAATTACATTATTATTATAAATAGAAATGGCGACATAAATTTTTCAAATAAATATTTTAAAGCAGATTTTCATAAAATTAATTATAAAAATATTGATGAGTTTGGTTTTACTATAGAAAACGAGGAAAAGCCGATAAACTGCGTCTTAGAGGGTAAGTCATTTTGTGTATTATTGGAAGGAAAAACTATCAAATTTATGGTTTTTAAAACTAAAAACACTTATTATTTGTTAGGCGATTTACATTAAATTCTGAATCTTGAGTTGATTCAAACTATTTAGTTCAGATATTTCGGGGGAAATGGGGAAACTAAAATGATTTACTAGTAACTCAAAAAGAATAGCAAATATTTTGGTTTAAATTAGAGGTGATGTTATGTTTTATGTTTTACTCATCAGCGATGCAACTGTTATTATATATACTGTTGTAACATTGCTAGCAATAGCCGGTCTAAGTGTCTTACTTTTTTTTGCTATCAAGAAAAATTATTTACAAGAAAAAGAACAAAAACAAGCATTAATTGTTGGGACATTTACTTGGCCAGAAATGGTAACTACTATTACAAAATATACAGCCGCTTCTGAAAAACCAACCTATACTTTACTCTATGTAGACATTGATAAATTTTCTCAATTCACAACCGTTTTCGGAAAAAAAGAAGGCAATGAATTAATCAAAACTGTTGCCAAAAAAATCCTTTCAGTTGTACCAAAAAAGTCACTGGTTTGTCGGTACAAAGATGACCGATTTATTATCTTCTTTTCTAGTACATATAAAGCAGATATTGTTTACGATTATGGGAAAGATATTTTGAAAGAATTTAGGGTTGGGTTAACAACTTTTAATAATGTTGAAATAGATTTGACCGCTTCAATTTGTATGGCACAATTTCCTATTCATGGAAAAACTTTGGACCTATTACTTGATAGTTTAAAACTAGGTATTTTAAAAATTAAGAGAAATGGTGGAGATGATTTCTTTGTCTATTCTGGAAGTCTTGTAAGCTCAGTTAAGGATGCAGAATATTCTAATGAATTATCCAAGGCCATTGAGAATAAAGAATTCAGGTTATACTATAAACCAATCTACGATCGATTATCAATGCGAGTGATTGGATATGAAACTTCTACTAGATGGGAGAATCCTGAATTAGGTATAATTGAACCTAAAAAGTTCATCAACACGATGGAGCAAACTGGTGATATATTATGGATTGGTCAATGGGGTTTTGAATCTCTGGTAGGAAAATATTTACAACTAAAACAAAAACATGAATCAGTTCCACTCTTAACATTTAAATTAAGTCCTAAACAATTAATTAATGAGAAGATGCCAAATTTAATAAACAGATTATTAAAAAGATTTAGTGCACCAGCTTCAAACTTTATATTAGAAATTGGAGAATTTGCTTTATTTGCAAAAGACACAATGGTTAATATAAATATAAATATTTTAAAGAAAATGGGATTTCTAATAGCCATTACAGATTTTACAACTGAACCTAAAAATTTTCATATATTAGAAACTTTAGGGATAGATTATGTCATATTTGATATTAACTTATACGAAGAAGTTCTAAATAAGGACAACGAATATATAAGACAATTCCTTGACTATATGCATGAGCATAATAAAATGGTGATCACAACTAATGTTGATTCAGAAGAACAACATCAATGGGTAACAGATAAGAATTTAACTTTGGTGATTGGAGATTATTACCATCAAGCGGTTAATGGAGTGGATGTATTAGAGATACCACTAAATCAATAATACTTCGAATATTTAAAATTTGTTAAACCTATACACGCGCGTTCAATATAATGGAGGATAACCACTATGATGAAAGCTTCAGATTTATTTAAACAACCAAAAAAATCTAGAAAAAAACTCTATACCGGATTAGGTTTGTTGATTACGGGATTTTTATCGATTGTCTTTGTCTTTGTTACTATTTATGGACAATATACCGGTAATTATCTAATCACATTAACTAAGGACGCAAGAGAAAAAGGAATCTCGATATCTGAAGATAGTGAATTCAATAAAGATGAATCGATCCTAAAAATTCAACCACTTACTTTTACAGAAGACATGATCGCATCATTTGATTATGAAGCGATTGAATCTACTAATGGTCAGTACTTTGAAACAGATGGAAGTAAACAACATTATATAGCTTATACTTTTTACATAAGGAATTTAGGTAAAGAAGTGGTTAACTTAGAATACAACATTGTCGTGATGGATGATTATAAAAATCTTGCTAGTGGTACAGCGGTTTGGGTAAAACGAACATCCTATAAGGGTGATCAACAAATAGGTGAACCATTTGAAACTATTTACTCAAAAGCCTATACCAATAAAAGTGAAATTGCACGTGTTAAGTTAGCATCATTTAAACCAAATGATGTCTATAAATTTACGATGATTATTTGGTTAAATGGTGAAGGCGAAAATATTACAACCTCAGCCGATATGCTTGGCGGTGCATTAAAACTTGAATGGGTATTTAGAATCACAGATGGAGAAAATAATTAATGAACCGACTTAAAGTATCGTCAATTATGTTGGTTATCGTATTGTTCATAACTATGGTTTCTTCATTTGCATGGATTAGTTTAGCAACAGTAAATAAGATTGAAAATATTAGTTTAAATGCGATTGAAGGATATGACTTAGAAATAAGCTTGGATGGGGTTGACTACTATACAAATTTAAATAAAGATCAAATTTTAAATAAAATGAAATGGTTCACTTTTAAAGAAGTGACTAGCTTGGATGGAAGAAATTTTAAAACAAGTTATAAAGATGATGAGCTGGCGATTAAAGATAAAGATTACTTAAACTTAACTTTCTATTTTAGAACCACCTCATCTTATACAGAAATTCATCTTTCTGATTTAATAACGGATGCTTCTTATGACAATCCACCAACAGAAGGTACCTTTATTACATCAGAGGGTAGAAGATTTAGATCCACGTTTGATTTTCAATATGGACCAGAGGACATTGTGACCGAAGGTGAAATACGAACATATTATGTAAGGGATGCGATGCGGGTTTCGTTTTACGATAATAACTTGAATACCACAAAAATATTTGACTTAAGTGGTAATGAAGAAAGAGGATTTGGAAAACCTTATGGAATGATTGCTTATTTTAATCATTACAAAAGTATAAACCTAATTCCGCCCGAAGCACCAGAAACATTGTACACGTTATCTGAGTTTGAGGAGTCATCTCCTTATGCAAAGACGTCTGACTCACATTTAATAACACTTACTCAATCCGAAAACGGATATTATGAAGGTAGTGTAGAAGTTAACATTTGGCTAGAAGGTTGGGATGCAGATGCCTTCGATGCAGTTTACGATGATAAAATAAAAATACAGCTTATGTTTAGGGCAGTTAGACCTAAATCATAATAAGAAAAAAAACAAGAAAAAGAAAGAAAAGGAAAAGGAAATGAAAAAAACAACAAAAAGAATGATTATTTCTGTTTTAACACTTGTGCTCACAGTAGCAGCACTTGGAACAACAACTTTTGCGTGGTTCAGTTTAAGTACCACTTCAAACGTTTCTAATATTGAAGGAACAGTAACCGGTGGTGAAGGTTTAGAAGTCAGAATAGTCGGTCCAATGAAAACAACCAATTGGATGGCTAATATTGATGTCAAAGGACAACAAGTTTTTGATGAATTATTTAGATTTGATGCAGTTACCACAAATGATGCAACTAACTGGACATTCACCAAAATGGCACAAGATGAAACAGGTTATATTTTACTAAATCAACCAGCAGTTGCTAATAGCGATTATTTAGAATTTGAAATTCAACTTCGTTCACAATTAGGTGGTACAGTTCAGTTGACCGGACTTACATTTGATGGTTCTTTAGTTGACTTTGTAAATGATGGTGAAGATTATTACCAATATGATGAATCAGTTGCTACGAATTATACTGTAAGAACTAAAGTTGCCTATTCAGCTCGAATTTCATTCACTGAAGAATTGGGCTCAGGAACAACTGGTGGCAATTGGGTTTATCAATATGGTGATGCAGATGGTGCGTTACGCCCAGTGGAAGACGGCGGGGTTTATACAGTTCAAGGAAATTATGTCATGGGAGAACAAGGTGTTGCTGTTGGTCAATGGTCTTATCTAACAGATTCAAGAGGATTAACTATTTCCCAATCGCCTGGAGTCTCATATACTCCGGAAAATGCAAATATTTTAGCTGCAGATACTGACATTCGTGATGGATCTACTCCAAAAACTGTAGTTAACTTAGTTCCAGGCGTCGGTGGAGAAAATTACTACGGTGCTAAATTAAAAGTTAGAATTTGGGTTGAAGGTTGGGATGCAGATGCATACGATTCTATTTACAAAGCGGTACTAAATATTAATTTAATTTTCCAAAAACCAAACCTATCACCACAAGATTTATATGATAACAGCGTTGTTGTACTCCAAGAATATTTAAACTCACTTTCAACAGTTGCTGGTACAACTATTAACCTTCCTCCAACAATCAACGGATACAATGTTACTTGGACAGTTAATGGTCTTGAAGTTACAGAATCACATGATTTAGTTGCTGGTGATGTAATCGTGGGTACTATTACAGGTAATCCAAGTGGTGCAGATAACGAGGAAGTCACAAGAATATTTTGAGCATAAAGCAATAATTTTTCTAGTTGATTAATAAACTTCCTAGCAATATAAGTTTGCGGCCAAAAATGGCCGCAAACATGCTATGGAATTTTACATTTAATATTAAAATAAATATGTCTTAACAGTAATGGAAACACATCCGAATAGAAAGGGATGTTGTTCTAGGAGAAAATAAATGAAAGATAATAAAGTATTAAAGGTTTCGAAAATAGTTGGTCTCACTATATTTTATATTATTATTGCTTTCTTGTTTTTGTTTTCAGTTTCAACACTCGCTCGAAAGTCAAATGACCAAGTACCTAACTTATTTGGTTTAGGCTATTTAGCAGTTGAGTCTGATTCAATGGCTGGCGATAATCAAAATTCATTTGATAAGGGTGATTTAATATTTGTAAAAGTGTTGTCACAAAAAGACCAAGATGATTTAGATATTACTACACTTTATAATGCTACAGATCCAAACAAAAGTAAAATTGTAACATTCTATGATAGACAAATAAATGCCCTAAACACACACAGAGTTGTTGGTGTAGACGGTAACCGATTAATTACTCAGGGTGATAATGCGGATGAAGCTGACAGTATTAGAATTACGGCAAATGATGTTGTCGGTGTCTATAGTGGAAAAATTTCTAACGTTGGATCAGTCATTAGCTTCATGCTAACACCGTTAGGTTTTGGACTTATAGTCGTATTACCATTTGTTTTACTTTTGATTTATAACGGTATTATGATTGCGAAGAATGTCTTTAAAGCAAGAGAAGATAAATTAAGAGAAGAATTAAAGCGTGAATTAGCTAAAGAAAAGGAAGAATAATTTGGTAGAATTTGCCCGATATTTTATCGAGTTTCTTAAAACTTTTTGGAACAATTTAGTTCTGTTTTTTGGCACAATTGGAAAAGCCATTGGTAAATTCTTTGGAAAAGATATTGCGGATGCCATTGTGTTATTCTTTACCAGTGCCAATGATTTCAATTTTTTAGATTGGTTGATTGCAATATTCGTTTGGATAATAAATATAGCGTTTATTGTCTTTTTAGTAATTTGGTTATATCAAATAATCAGTAAATACTTTAAATTTAGAAAACGAGAAATAGAAAAAGATGAGTTGGTAGAGGAAATAGCAACACTTTCTCAACAAAATCTTATCTTAACCAATGAAAAAAATGAAATCTTAAAACTAAAAATGGAAACCTTTGGGATGAACTCTGAGTTACTCATGGGTGAAGAAAAACAGCGAAAAAGAAAAGATTCTCGATTTACAAAACTTACAGCAGTTGATGAGAAATATGACAATCAACCATTAGTGACGAACATGATTCCAGTAGACATGTTATCTTTAAAAGAGCTTGTCAATACGTTTATTAATTTTTCAGCTAACAAACTTAAACTCTACTATAGTCATAATATTGTCAGGAATTTTTTTGCTGGAATGGGCTCTTCACAAATCATTATTCTTGAAGGTATTTCTGGGACAGGTAAAACCAGTTTGCCTTATGCAATGGGTCAGTTTTTTACGAATCCAACCCCGATAATTCCCGTACAACCTTCTTGGCGTGATCGTTCAGAAATGATTGGATACTTAAACGAATTTACAAAGAAGTTTAATGAATCAGATTTTTTAAAAGAATTATATGAAGTTAATTATCGTGATGATATTAATTTTATTGTACTGGATGAAATGAACTTAGCAAGAATTGAGTATTATTTTGCTGATTTTTTATCCGTCATGGAAATGCCTGATAAGGATGATTGGAAAATTGATATTGTTCCAAGTTCGGAAAAAGAGGATCCAGTTAATGTTGTTGAAGGAAAAATAACAGTTCCTCAAAATGTATGGTTTGTAGGAACAGCCAATAAGGATGATTCTACATTTACCATTTCAGATAAAGTTTACGACCGTGCGACAAGTATTGAAATGGATACGAAAGCAGCTGTGTTTGAAGCACCTGAAACTGAAAGTATCAAAATGAGTTATAACTACATGATTCAATTGTTTGAAAAAGCTAAGAAAGAGTATCCATTATCAGAAAAAAATAAAGAAAATATTGAAAAACTAGATGAATTTATAACTCGATATTTTAAGATTACATTTGGTAACCGTATCACAAGACAAATCAACCACTTTGTTCCAGTTTATGTTGCAGCAGGCGGGACTGAATTAGAAGCGATCGATTATATCGTTACACGAAAGATATTTAGAAAGTTTGAAAGTTTGAACTTACCATTCTTACAAGATGAATTAGATGGATTGATGCGATTCTTAGACAAAATATTTGGTAAGAATGCCTTTAAAGAAGGATTGGCTTACGTTGAAAGATTAAAACGATTCTCATAAGATGGGGACATAATGAATAAACATAGTGATTTTGAAAGAATATATGAAAATATTACAAAACAATTAAGCAAGGTAGAACAAGACACTGAATTTAGTCAAGATTTTTACAGTGCTTTTTTATCTGGTGATAATACACTTTATCAAAAATACGTCAAAGAGACGAAAAAATTTGATGAAGAGTGGATCTTAACGGTTGAATCTTACATTCCTTCCTTGAATAAAATTGTAATGAACCCTAAATCTGCCTTAAAAACCATGGAAGAGATTACGGTTATTGAAAAAGCAAAAAAAACCAATAGTCTTTCGATCAAACACCTAAGTGCGCACACACATTTAATCAGAGATATAAATGAATCTGGTGAAGTAATTCCCAAAAAAATCCTTACAACCTATTCCGATATCGATTATGGAACTTATGAAAATAGATTGGTTATGACTCTAATAGATAGACTTTTTATCTTTGTTAAAACCCGTTATGATTTAATCAAAAAGAACGTTGAATCCTATGAAAAAAGAAGATTTTATCTTAAAAGTTCATTTCCCGTAAACGATACGAAAGTTGACTTAGAACTCAACTTTTTATTAACAGATGAGCTTGAAGAAACAAAAATCAATGAGTACAACAAAAATTTATTAACTAGAGCTGAATATCTATATAAAGTAGTATCAAGTTTAAAAGGTTCTAAGTTTATGGATTTAATGAAAGACCAAAAAAAGATTTATCCACCAATCATTAAAACGAATATTATTCAAAAAAACGTTGATTATCGAAATGTCTATATGTTGTGGTTATTTATCGATAGATTTAATACACTCGCATTTACGATAGACATTGAAGAAAAAAACCTTGTTTTTACAAAAGATTATTATAACGCTGTAAATAGACAAGTCATGATGATTTACATGATGGTGGTTGAAAATCAAGCTAAAAATAAAAAAATTTATCAATCTATCAGAACTAAGAAATATAATAAAAAAAGTATCAAAGTCATTAAAAACCATCCTGATGATTTTAAATTAACTGAAGAAGACGAACAATTAGAAGATCAAACATTAAATCAATATTATCTAGAAGCAAGTAAACGGATCTTTAAACAATCATTGGAGTATCATGGAGAACATGCAAAAACCTATGAAACTACATTGAAACGGGCCCTAAAAGATACCTTAAATATCAGTAATGCCTTATATCAATCGTTTTTTGATATGGAAGACGATGATTTAGATATATTTAATAAATTAATAAGAGGAACCGATGTTCAAAAGGATCTAAATGATGCGAAAAGAAAATCGTTAATTGCGAAACTAATTCGAGAAGTCAAAGAAGTAGATTTTAATGATTCTGTTAGACAAGAAATAAAATTCTTAGATGACATAATTAAATATAATGAATCATTGATTCAAAATTATCAAGAACAGGAAGAACTGGCTAAAGAAGATTTAGAAAGAATTAATACAATCGAATTGAATAAACAAATCGCTAAGGAAGATAAAGCTATTCAATTAGAACTTCTCCAAGAAGTAAAAAGAATAAAAGCCGAAGTTGATTTATATCGCAAAAAAGTATTAGATGAAATTCGAACTTTAGAAAAAGAATTAAGAGACAATTATACTAAAAATATCGAAGATTACAAAAACCAGCTTAGAGAAGAACGAAAAATAAAAATTCAACAATACATTGAAGACAATAGACCCAAAAAACGTCTCACAAATGAAAAGATTAAAAAGGAAAAAGAACTTATTGATTTAGAGCGAATTGAAAAAGAACAATCTTTAAGAGAAGAATACGCTCAAAAACAAGCAAATGAAGTTGCGACATTATTTAAAGATTATACAAAAGATCTACAAGAAAAAGAAACGTTCTATAAAAATAGATTGGCTGAAAATGAAGCTAATGTTCGCGAACTTCAACGCTATATAAAGGAAACGGACCGAATTATCTTTGAACATGAAAAAGAACTAAAACAAAACGAAAGACAAACTATTAAAAGATTAAAAGATGAACAAGAAAAAATCTTAAAAGAAAAAATTCAATCTTTTAAAGTTAAATATGCCATTTCAAACAGAGTTACGAAATCTGCATTAATGACTCAAACAATGGATCTTGCGACAAAGTTGAATCAAAATCTTGTTAAATTAGAGGTTAAATACGATAAAGAATTAAATGAGCAAATCGATTCAATTGTTAAAAAAAATATGAACGATATTAATAAAACAGAAGCTGAAGTTAAAAAGAAATATGATGAAAATCAACTTAATATAAAGAAGTTGGAACAAATTAGAGAAGCTTTTAAAAAAGCTGTTAAAGAAATTAGGAAATTAGAAAATGCATAAGAAAATACTTGGCTATGGAATTAACCTAGTTTCAGTTTTGATATTTCTTTTAGCACTATATATATTAATATTCGGAACATTAGCACGTAAAGAAAATGAACCATTAACCATATTTGGATATTCATTTTCAGCGATTCAAACCGGATCAATGGAAGGTAATAATCCTGATAGCATTAATCAAGGGGCGTTTATTGTAGGCAAGAACGTATCGTTCGAAAAGCTTAAGATAAACGATATCATTTTATTTCAAAGTGATAATAAAATAATAGTTCATAGGATAATAAGAATTGAAGAAAATGGAGATTTAATCACCAAAGGTGACGCCAACAGTGTTGAAGACAGTTTACCGGTTACGGTTCACAATTATCTAGGAAAAGTAATTGGATCATTTGAATTTTTTGGCTTAGGACAATATATTCCGCATTTTCAATTATTAATCTTATTTATTTTAATGGTGTTTTTATTTATTTTAATGATTATTCAAATCATTAAAATCTTAAAAATAAAACATGAAGATAAGATGGAAAAGATTAAAGAAGACTATCAAGAAAAACAATAACATAAAGGAGTGAGTAGGATGGATAGAAAACAATTATTTTCAAATTTACTATTTTTCTTCCTCGCAATCATAACTTTAATTTCTGCTTCATTTGCGTGGTTCAATCTTACTAAAGTCGGTGAAATAGGTGGGATTCAATCTAATGTTGAATCATTGATGGGTATGTTACATTTAGAAGTTAAACGTGGTTCTGATGATGAATTTCATATTATCAAAGAACACAATGAAATGATTGAATTATTTGATTTAACAAAACCTGGAGATACTTACACATTTAGAATCAGATTTACGAACGATTCATCAAAAGATAGAGCTATTACCGCAAGCATAATTAATATTCAGTCAATTCCATATAGTGAATATGATTCATTGGATGTGTTTTATTTAAATAATATAACCATTATTAATGATGGTGTGGACATATCTGATCAAAACAATATTACCCCAAACAGTTCTGATCCGGTTATAAAACACGGACAACTTTTAAACTACTACCGATTAAATAACTTAATTGATACGTATAATAACATCCGTTTGTTCACCCCAATTAATGTCCTTCCCGGTAATGAAGCTGTGATCACTTTTACAATAGTTTATGATGAAACGACTGAAAATATTAACTATTCTTATAATAGTCTCTATTTTGATTCAATATTTGTTAAAGGATACTAGGTGATACTATGAAAAATAAGGGGAGAATCACATTATTAATATCATCAATTGTAATGTTAATGTTTGGTATTTTATTAGTTTACGCCTTACTTATTGATAATAAAGAGATCATTGATCCAATTCGATATCAAATGGGTGAACTAGACTTTAATGTCAGTGGTGGATTAATGTATAATGATATTTATCCGGGTGTAAACCTTGTAACTGAAGATTATGTGATTACTAACAACTCAACTATTAATGTTAATTTAAGAATTATCTTAAAGTTTTACTTAGACGATTTAGAAAATGAAATCGATATTAATGCGTATGCTGAAGTGTTTGATTTTAATACTGAAACTCCGATATTATTTGATTTATCAGGTGATTACTATCTTTATATTAAAAATGATGGCATTCTCTTACCGGGTCAAAATATAACTTTATTCACAACGCTTATCTTGGATGGCTATCAAGTGACAAATTCATTTCAAGGGACTGATTTTAAGATTAAATTAATTATTCAAGCAAAACAAGCTGATCATGTTGAATGGACAGACTTAGGTGATAAATTTTTAAACTAAGGTGATTTGATGAGAAGAAAATTGATGTTTTTAACAATTTCAAGTTTATTAGTCGTCGCATCACTGGTTGCGGTTGTTTTTGCTTGGTTTAATTTATCCAATAAAACACCACCAATCATCATAATTCTCGGAAGAATTGAAGTGGAACCACATTTATACAAAGTAAATGATGGTGTAGACACTGAAATTACTGAGTCAATCGTTATTAACAGGGTTGTCCCAGGTGATACTTTCGACTATAAGTTGACAATAAAAAATACAGGGACACTTGTTGGTGATTTAAATATAAAGATTGAATTTACTTCCAATAATATCAATTTAATGGAATACCTCATTTTTGAAGAAGTTGGTGGTGCATCGATAACATTTAATCAAGGTCCTTATACCTATAATGGCGTCTTAATACCTTCTAGAGAAAACGAAGATAACACACTTACTTTATTATTTAGAGTCACCGTGAGCCCTACTTTAGAACGAGACGTTCTGATAGGGGCAGATTACATTGAAATTAGTTCAATCATAATTGAACTTTCACAACAACCAATATTTTAATTAATTAAGGAGCATTATGACAAAAAAGAAAGGGTTAATAATTTTACTGATACTATTAATAACCGTCGCTGTAACTACAGTGCCTTTTGTCTATGCTTATTTTTATCAAGAAACAGAAGTGTTAGATACGGATAGAACTTTTGGTGAAGTAAAAGTATCCAGTAATATATATTTTCAAAATGGGACTGCCCCGATTGTTCCAATTAACGTTCCAACGAGGGATGGACATTCTAAACAAGGTATTTATTATGTTAATATTTCTAATTTAGATGATCCATATTATATTAATAAGTTGAGAGTGGATTTTCAAGTTGAAAGTACGATTGATACATTCTTTAGAGTTAAAATAGTTGATACACTTACCATCGTTTACACTAAAGCTAACGGTGATAAAGTAGAAATTAGTGTCCCAGCAGCGACAACTGAAGATATCAACTATTCAATTGATGATACATTATGGTATCATGATGCGATGACTGATTGGTATTATTATATGGATACCGTAACCATCATCGATGGATTAATTACTTTTATTGAACCAGGGTTACAATATCCAGTACATAGAGATGAATATGAAATACAATTTGCGATTATTATTGAAGCCGTTCAAGCAATCGGTGGTCCACAACATAATTGGAATGAACCAGTTAAACCGTGGAACGGGGAGGTATGGACATGAAAAAATTATTAGCTGGACTATTCCTTGCGATTGGTATTTTCGTATTAGTGGCTTCTATACCAAATAAAATAGTCGATAGCCAAACTAACCAGTTTGTGATTGAACATCAATTAGAGTATGAATTTGATACAGAAATCAGTGATAATTATTATCCGTATAGTACTTTAAGACCATTGTTGACCAATTCATTTAATATTTCTAACGAATTAAATGGAAAAACAATCTTAATTGAAACTTCCTTAGATTTATATAACTGGTCTCGGGATTTAAGGTATCAAAATACCTCATTAAATCATGCAAAAAAACAAGAACTTTTATCTCAAAATTATGCACTAGGACAAGATATAGACTATAGTGAACGTAAATCTTCAAGATTTGCTCCAATTGGGTATTCTGTAGAAAATAATATACTGGAATTTACTGGAGAGTTTGATGGTAGAGGTTTTGAAATTACAAATTTATATTTTGTCGTATTTAATGAATATTATTTTATTGATGAAACAATGCAAGCCAAAGTACCATCAAATTATTTTAGTATGTTCTCTCATGTCGGATCAACGGGCTCTATTCACAATTTAGGATTAATCAATCCAATTATTGATTTGGAGAATGAACACCCAGATTTAAAATATTACTCTTATTTAGTTGGAGAAAATAGAGGGTCTGTAGAAAATGTCTATGTCGAAGACAATAGAGGTATTGATAAAGGTGGGATAAAAGCGCTTGCTTCATTGGTTAACGAAGAAAGTAGAAAATCCGCATCTGGTATTGTTCATACTAATTACGGTACCTTTGAAGATTCTTACTATACGGGTGAATCTGTCATTAACGTTGATTATACCAATGTGTTTTTGGAACGACCAATTTTGTATAGTAATATCACGCCAGGCACATATAATAGATTAGTCTTTGATTCATCGACTTACAAATCGTTAACAGGATCTTATTCAACAGGCGAATCAAATCTTAAAGTAAGTAGTTCAATTTTAAGTAGTGACTGGGCATTTTATAATGAGGATGGATTTCCAAAGCTTTATAAACTACAAAGAAATGTTGATAATCAGTACGAAATCACGTCAGCTGCCGACTTAATTCATTTTACAAAATTAATTACATTAAGAACGGTTCTCAATAATAAACCTTTTAATGAGTCAGATTATATTTTGACTGAAAGTATTAATTTAAATGATGTTGCCAGAGGTGCTTATGTAACCCCAAGAGCAGAGTTTAAAGGGTCATTTAAAGGTAAAACGACGGTTGTTAATGGTATAGAAAAATACTCACAAATAAATAATTTATACATCGATACAGGTGTATTAGACGGTGAATCCATATATTATGGGTTATTTAGTACATATAGTGGTAGATTTGAAAATATTGTATTTTATAATGCAACTATTAAACCAAACCCATCACAAATTGAAGCCTTTATTAACTCAAGTTACTATATTGGATTTATAGCAGGTAAATTAAATAATGCGACTGTAAAAAATATCTTTATTAATGGAAGCATCAACTTACAAAACTCAAAAATTGGTGCTTATCAAGTTGGGGCAGTGGCAGGAGAAGCCAGTGGAACCATTGAAAGAGTTTTATTTAATACTACAAGTGAAATTGTTGTAGGAACTCAAACTTATCTTAGTCAAACGATGAAAGAATCCTTTTATCAAGGCGGTATTATTGGTAAAACTGACGCATCCAAATTAACCATGTACAATATTATGAATGAGGGATCATTAACTGGACTTTCAGCCTCAACAACAACCAATAATGCAGTTAATTACTACTTCGGAGGTATTATTGGTTATGTTAATAATACAGCTGCGGTTAAACATAATTTTGGGTTAATGACCAATAAAGGAAGTTTAAGTGCGTTTAATATAACAAGTACGAACTCAAAAACTATCACCTATTATTTAGGCGGTGTGATTGGATATAGTGGTGGAAGTACCTATCAATTTAGTAATCGATATGGTAAATGGAATAATCAAGGTTCGTTTGATTATACAGCCTTAGATACCACTACCGCCTATATAGCCGGTGTTATAAATAGTGATCATACTGAAGCAATAGAATTTGTTCAATTATCCAATGATAATGATTTAATATTAAATAAATCAGCTTTCCAAGTCGCTGCTATAATAAACCATATAAAAAATGTAAACTTAACGGTTTCTCAAGTCAAATCGGATGGCGAGTACACTTTAGGAATGAACAAAAGTGTTGGGTTAGCGATTAATATGATTAACACAAATCCAATTTTACAACTAAACTATGTTGAGATTTATAATGATTTTACTTTTACTGGAAGTATAAATACTATTGAGCAAAATATTGCTGGTGTTACATTACATGAAAAAACAAATTATCTCAATGTAACCTACGGTGGTGACATAAATATCAATGTCACTAGTGGAAATAGAGAATTATGGGTAAGTGGTTTATCAAAAGTACTTAGTAGTGGTTATTATGTTAAAAACGGAATGAATGAAGGTAATATTAATATTACTTATGCATCCTCAGCTAACTTATATGTTTCAGGGTTAATTAATAGAAATCTATCTGGTGACTTACATACTCAAGATAGTTCAACAAGACCAAAAGCAACTTTGGGAATAATCAATAGTATCAATATGGCAGATTTGGATATTGAAGTCTCTTCAAACGCCAATTCATTTGTAGGAGGGTTATCTACTTTAAATGGTGGTTCTGGAGGGGGAAGTGTCCAAGATGCAGTAAACATCGGAAATATTTTAGTTAGAAACAGTAGTACTACGTCAGCTGCAAGTTTTTCTAATGATGATAATACGGGTGGTTTGGTTGAATCTTATAGTGGTGGAATTATTGTTGGTGGTGTTACCAGTACAATAACCCATGGTTTATCAAGGATTTATGATACCTCAAATAAAGGTGAAATCATTGGTATCAGTAATAAGTTCGTTAGAAGTGGTGGCGTATTAGGTAGTGCCTTACTATTTGAAATTCAATCCACTAAAAGTGGTATAAATTCAGCGTATTATTCAACAACCAACTCTGGTGACAATTATATCAGTAACGCAATTGTCGCAAATGGGATTAATTATGCGGATGTTCAAGCAGTTACTCAAACCATTATTGAATATAGCACAACAAATAATACCGCTACAGCAGAAAGAATAGGGGTACACGCTGCGGCTGGTGGTGTGATTGGGTATGGATTAACTCAGATGAAACGCATGATTAATCATGGTAATATTAGTTCAACTGATGTTGCCGGAGGTGTCGTAGGTGCTACAATGGCCTATACAACATCAGGAAACTATATTTATGTAGATATCAACACCGCGATTAATTATGGTTCTATAAGAGCTATTAAAACTACAAGTTTTGAAACAGTTTATACAAATAAAAAAGCTGTTGAAAGTAATTTTTATGCGATTAATGATACTTGGATTACGCCAAGTACTATACAACGTGATGAATTGAGAAGAAGACCAGCACAAAAGCGCGGATTTGGTGGCGTTTTTGGTAGACTACAAAGAGCAAGAAGTCAGTATATGTCCGCAAGTGGAACAGGAAACAGTTTTGACTTTGTTGTTAACATGGATAAAAATGTTGATTTAATTGGAAGACTTGACCAGGTACTTAATTATACCAGTTCACTAAACTACTTTATCTTTATTAATGCAAAATATTATTCAGCAAAACCAAATGATAATACCCAAACGGTGTTTGTTGGAGAATATCGAAGTGGTTCTGGTACAACAATAACCATTAGAAATTCATACCTACAAGGTTTATATACTTATTATAGGGAAGGATCGTTTTGGAGGTATACATATTATAAAGATTTCTCAGGGACAGTTATATCAGGCGAATCAGTAACAATAACAGATACACTGACTTTACATCAAGGCAATCAAACAAAAACTGAGACCTTCACCCAAGTTGTCAATAACCCTGTGAATTATAATATCACTTCAAATAGAATTTCATCAACTCAATCCGAATATAATAACGAACCACAACCTTATCAAAATAGCACATTAGTGTCTTCACTTGTACTAAATGGAGTTACTAACGTTACTTTACCGATGACAAAAGAAGTTCCTACAGTCACTGAAGTTGAAAGTGAAGCCGTAGGTAATGTAAAGTATGTTTATGATGATGATTTTGAAATGAGACTAGATTCAACTATTCTGGATAATGGTGAATCAATCACTTCCTATATTTACTATGCAGAAAAAGCCTTACTAGCAGAAGATTTTCAGGAGTCAAGGCCAAATGGAATGTATGTTTTATCGAGTTCAAGTGGTTCTAAATTTGGTGCTGTAATACCGAAAAACTTTAGTATTACGAAGCTTAAAAAAATTCAAATGAATGTCCCTAATAATCTAAATTATAATGATGTGAATTCCAGTTATTTATACCCAGATAATAATCCATCATACATCGCACTGATGCATGCTTATGAAAGTTTATACCAAACAAGTTTAAATGACAAATCTGCTCTTCTTGAAAATGAACAAAGATTACATATGAAAGATAACAACTTCAATACGGAAGCATTCTTTTATGCCGCATCATTTACTGGAAATGAAATCACTTTTGTAGTAAACAGAGATTTTATCAATAACAATACAACCTTTACATTTAATTTTGAATTAATGGATGCAATTATTCCAGAAGGGGCCCTAATCGCAAAAACAGGCGCCTCGCAAGCCGATTTATTACGGTTTAGAACCGATAATCCTACTGCAAAAATAGCAATAAACACGAACCCTGATCCTGAGGGGTTAGATTATAACTTAGCTCCTAACTTAAGCTATCCTGTCCCAAATAGAACTAATATATTAGGGCAAACGATTACACTTGGTACCTTTACTTCGTATTCCCAAGCCGCTATTTTTGATAACAACTTTACGGGAACTTATAAAACTGATTATACCGTTAAATTACAGATTTTAAATACAACAATAAGTGACCCAACTTTATATAGAAGAAGTATCGATGGTGGCGCTTGGACTACAACGCTAACTGGAACACCTCAAATAACCCAAAGCATTGGACTAGAGTTTAGAGAAGCAAACGCAACTTTAGCACAACATAAATTACAAAACGGGTTTTTAATTGATGAGTTTATCAAACTATATTATGCTGATGAAACAGACGATATTGAAGTGGATCCTACTTATTATACGATTACCAGTATCCCTAAAGCAGGCAGAGATTTTAGTACGACTATTAGTTTATCTACCGATCTAAGAAATGGTACCTATCGTGTTGGTTATAAATTCTATGAAACAGATACAGAAGAATTAGTTAATATTAGCTTTAACCCATTAAGAACTTATGATTTCACAGAATTTAAACCTTATTCAAGCACAACTTATGATGGAACAACCGCCAATTTAAGATTTGATTACGATTTATTTGGTCTTCATATGCAAAATGGAGAATATTTTCAAAGAACGATCAACAATGAAGGTATTCCTATTTACTTAGATGGTTATTATGTTTATGACATTTACTTTTTAGAAGATTTTGTGAAAACAGCTTTCTTTGAATTTGATAGCATTGTTGTTGTAACAACGACCAGTAATGGTTATATAACTCATGAAATTCAGTTTAGACTAGGAACAACCACTGTCACAACCAAGTATATTCAAGAAAATAAATTATCTCCAAATTACTATAAAGATAACGTGACATTGGTTAAAACTTATGATGCTGCATTGGGGATTGATGTTGCCACAACGGATGCGAAACGTGAAGCTCAAAATACAATCTTCACCCTAGACTACAATTTACCAACAGAGTTCTATGATGCCTCTGATTTTACAATTACCTACACTTATAATGGTGTTACCTATCCAATCACGAATGCTTCAGCATTTATCTATTATGACATTTCTGGACGATTGAACTTAATGATGACTAAAGAAGCTAATCCTGGTATTTATACAATTAATGTTATCTATCTAAGAGGTAGTACACAGATTAATGCCGGTAAACTTACTGTCACCAAACTTTCGGGAACATCGGGTTATTTAACCAATATCAAGTTTTCTAGGTTTGTCATCGGTTCAGAATATCCGGACATTGGCGTTACCAATAGTACCAATTCTACGATTGATGATAATTATCTAACCAACGTTTATTATAATGGTATTGACTATGCGGATGCTGATACAGACAATAAGACTTATTTTAGAATTGATGGTGAAGTTGCCAAGATTCCTTTAAATAATTATATGCCTGTCAATATTACCAATTATTTACCTGATGGGGCCATGATTAAACGTAAATATTACGATGAATTCGGTGTAGCTCATTGGACTGATCCTGTTAACAATCAATCATCATTGGTTGAAATAGAAGCTTCATTATCAACTGACTTCACCTTAGATCCACTTACTGGGCAGATGCCACTGGATGAATCAAAAGTTTACATTGAATACATGGTGGTGCCAGAAGTACAATTAGGTGTTTCAATTGATGATCAACAAGGCATTACGTATTTTATTTCAGTAACAGATATCAATTAC
Organism: uncultured Acholeplasmataceae bacterium; assembly: GCA_964600625.1. Taxonomy (GTDB): domain Bacteria; phylum Bacillota_I; class Bacilli_A; order Acholeplasmatales; family Acholeplasmataceae; genus DUQW01. The sequence goes on along the minus strand of CAZRJV010000008.1, from coordinate 5,550 downwards.
ACATTCTTAGCAGTTTTTAATTACTGGTATCGTGATACTAATGGGATTAGAAGAATTGAAGACGAGAGTAGTTTTAATAACCAAATAATTTTCTTAACGATTAATAATTATGAGGTTTCTTATCTTGGTGAGATATTAACGAATAGTGCCGTTATCAATATTGATGGGTTTGATGATATTCAATTTGATAAGATTGAAAATACATTATCAAGAGCCAATATGTTCTATTATGTAAATAGTGAAACATCTGACAATTATATTTATCAGATTGGTAGTAATTTAAGTGGCTACTATCAATTTAAAGTCGATTTACCAAAAGGCTATAAATATACCATTTATTTACAAGATTATGCAAATGAAACAAATATATTAATGCCTTTTAGCACAAAGATAGAAAACATAGACGGCGTGTTCTATTATATCAACACAAGTTCAATCATGAGAACCAGGTATTTTCAAGTGGTTATTGAAGCTGATCAAGTTCAAGATGGATCATGGGGATTCACAGATAATACAAATCCTTGAGATGATTGATCATTAAATTTATTAGGTTAGTTTAGAAGACATCTTTTAATTTCAAGATGTCTTTTTTTATTTTATCATTTGATGGCTTGAGATTATCAATGATAAGATATACTTGATTAATAAAATACATAAATTGATTACTTAATTAATCAATTTAGAAATTTCAGTAATAACCGTTTTATACGATAGTTTACATATTCTCTTTAATTAATTTAGTTCATTTTTTCAAAAAAAAACAAAAATGTTTCATAATGTTAAAATCGCCTTGACTTTACCTGTTAATAATAAAACAATGGCTTTAGTTGTATCGTAAGGGGGATGAATTATTGCTTGATTTAGATGTCCATGAAGCTAATACTCATATTATTATTGGGGAAAATTACCAACATAATGAACTTGCATGGCGAACTTTTTTTCCAGATGCTATAAGTTGGCTTTTTGACCTTAAATAAATATATTCTTGAAAAATGTAAACAGAGCCAAATCTAGACTGAATCTTGTTTAGCAATGGTAAACTTTAATATTTGAAAGTGAAATGCTTGAAACACAATTATTTTATGATTTATCTAATAAATATAAAGTATTAGGGGTTCTAAAAATAATTGAGCATTTAATGCCTAATTAAGATTTAAATATGATAAATTATAAATAAAGGAGATATCAAGATGAAAACATTCAAAAATATTCCAATTACGTTATTAGGTACTACTCAAAAAGTGGGTAATAAAGCCCCTAATTTTAAAGCTTTAGGACAAGATTTATCTGAAAAACAATTAACTGACTTTACCTCGCCATACATTGTTTTAAATGTTGTTCCATCATTAGACACTGGGGTTTGTGATATGCAAACTAGAACGGTTAACCAAGATTTGGTGAGCAGAGATGATGTATTGGTGATAACAATCTCGAATGACTTACCATTTGCCCAAGCGAGATGGTGTGGGAATGCTGGATTAAATAATGTGATTACTTTATCGGATCATCGAGATCTAGATTTTTCATATAAATATGGTACAAACATCAAAGAATTCAGACTTCAAGCAAGAAGTGTATTTGTTTTAGACGAAAAAAGAAATATTATTTACCTTGAATACCTTGATGAAATGACACACCATATTAATTATGATAGTCTGATTAACTTTGTGAAACAATTACCAAAAAAATAATTTATTATCTATTTTATTTCTTCTTAAAAAGACAACTTTTCCGCGAGTTGTCTTTTTTCTTAATAAAAGCTATTTTTTTTCATTCAAAAATAATGCTATAATGATGTTTACGATTAGTAAGAATAAAAAGAGGTGGTTGTTTAATGAAAAACATGAAATATTTTATTGTTGGTATTTTCCTAATGGTAATATTAGCAGGTTGTAACAATCAAGTTACCAATGAATCCGTTTTAGAACTGACTTATGAAAACTTGTTTCAAAATCAAGATTTAAACAATGTTTCATCGGATTTAACATTCATCACTGAAGTAAATGACATTAAAATAACATATCTATCTGATAAACCAAATGTGATTACCAACGCAGGCGAAGTTACTCAACAACCGATTGATACAACGGTTAATCTTACGATCACTTTGTTTTTAAATCAAGATAAGTTAGAAAAAGAAGTAAGTGTTGTCGTTTTAAGAAAGATAATAAACCTAGAAGAAATCTATGAAAATTTAATTGAAACCATTGATTTAGATAATATTACTTCAAATTTAACACTACCAACAGTCATAAATGATGTTAGTATAGTTTACGAATCCAGCGATGAAACGATTATTGACAACACTGGGATTGTGACACAAACGCATGAAGCTCAAACGGTGGGTTTTAAGATAACCCTAAGTTATGGAATTGATGTTTTAAATGAAACAGAAATATTGACTGTTTTGCCGAATGAAACATTATTATTAAATCATGTTTATGATAATTTATTTACTGATTTTGACTTAAATAATATTGATAATAATATTGATTTAAAAAATACTTTTTTAGGCACTACTATTACTTATTCTTCAAGTAATTCAAGTGTATTTTCTGATTTTGGTGTTGTGAGTAGAACCATTAACGATGAAATTATTGTTCTAACAACTACCATCACGATTGGCAATTATTCTTTAGTAAAAACAAATCAATTGAGGGTATTAAAAGACCCTGAATTGTTAATCAACCATGTTTTCGATGAACTATTAATTGGCATCGATTTAGATAACATTATTGATGATATTTTATTACCGTTAAATGTCATGGATGTTTCAATTACTTATAATTCTAGTAACCTAACTGTACTATCAAACAGTGGTGTTGTTAATGGAAGTAATCGTGATGAATCAGTTGAACTAATTGTTAACTTAACCTATGAAAATATCACCCGTTCAAAATCTATTTTTATGACGATTAAAGAAATTGAAATGTCACATCTAGTTGATGAATTGGACCTTTTTATCACCTCAGGGATAACCCCAACAGGACAACAAAATGTTTTAGTTATCCCTATTAATTTTACGGATTATAAGTTTACTGAAGAAGACGAAAAGAGATTAGAAATTGCCTTCTTTGGAACCAGTGAAGAAACGGGCTGGGAAAGTGTTCAATCTTATTATGAAAAAAGTTCCTATGGCAAATTCTTTCTTAATGGTACGATACTAGAACCGTTTGAAACCAATAAAGCTTCTACCTATTATGCCAGAAAATATAATCAGGGTTATGATGCAGACTATGAAGTTATAAGGGCCGCTTTAAAGTATTATGATTCACAAATAGATTATAGTCTATATGACAATAATGACGATGGTTATATTGATGGATTGTATTTTATTTATGCAGCACCCGTTTGGTATGGTAATAATACTGGTTCAACGAATGACAGTGATTTATGGTGGGCTTATGTTTATTATTACACTGAAGATTATGAATATTATGATGGTGTGGAAGCGAATTATTATATGTGGGCCGGAATCGACTTTATGAATGAAGCAATCGTTTATGACGATTATACCGACGAATATATCGACGTCAACGCATCCACATATATTCATGAGACAGGTCACTTGTTAGGTCTATATGACTATTATGATTATGATGATACTGTCGGGCCCGATGGTGGTTTAGGCGGTGCTGATATGATGGATTATACGGTAGGAGACCATAACCCTTTTACAAAAATAATACTGGATTGGGTAGACCCAATTATTGTTAGTAATCAGTCTACAACAATAACGATTAACAGTTTTACTGAAACTGGTGATGTAATTCTAGTATCACCGAATTGGAACAGTTCTTACTTTGATGAATATTTTTTAATAGAGTATTATACACCAACCAATTTGAATGAAATTCACGCTGGTTACAATGGTTTATATTCGATAAGTGGAATTCGGATTATACATGTTAATGCTCAAATAAACCCAAACCAAGAAAAAGATTATGAGCTATTCTTATATGATAATTCAGATACAATGACTAAACTATTAAAACCGGTTGAAGCCGATAAAGACAATTCTGTTGAACAGTTCTCAATAGCAGAAAATAGTGATCTATTCCAACTTGGTGGTTCCTTTGGTAGTTCCACTGACTACAAACTCAGAAACGGTCAAATTGTAAACTTTAATATTGAAATTATCAGTTTAACTTCAAATCAAGCTGAAATCAAAATTACCTTTAACTAAGAAAAAAACAGAGGCCACTCTGTTTTTTACTTTTTAAACCAATAACCTCTTGAATGTCCCCCGTCACCTGATAGATTGAATCTGCTTTTACCTAAAAAGACAAATAGAAGAAAAGCGTTTGGGACAGCAATAATAATAACAATCCCAATCCATAAAGGAATATCATCAAAAAAGTTCTATTCTTCTGAAGGTAGAGGGTTAAAGTATTCATATTGATTTTCGATATACTCATCGATAAAAGATTGATAATCATAAGATGCGTAATTATAAACATTCAAGTAGAAGTATTCCATAAAAGCAAAATACTACCTTATTAATCTCATATCAATGTCCAATAGATCATTTTCAGGATGATTAAAATAGGCATCAACTAGGTTAGATGATTCAAATGCGGATAAATATTCTGAAGTTTTTGTCCCGATTTCAACCACCATTTCAAGATAGTCCACTTGGTTGAATTCATTAACGTCTCGGCATGGTCGTTGATATAAAACGCATCTGTTTGTTTAATAACACTAGGGTCAGGATCTGATTGGCAACTTACTAAAAAAACACTACTAAATAAACACAAAATAATAATTAGAATTTTCTGATTGAAACAGCGTTTCATAGGCTTAGTTAAAAGTTGGAAGGGTTATATTATAGTTCTCTATTGAATAAGAAGTATAAGATTCTTTTTCAGTTAAAAACATATTATTAGGGAATTTTTGAATGTGATTATTATAGGATTCAACTGATTCATTATACGTTTCAATCGTATTTAATACCGCATTAGTTGAGGCGGAAAACTCACTCATAAATCCAAAATATAAGGTTACGGTATTGTAACTATCGGGATTATTTTCCATGTAGGCTAGAAGGGTCACAAAAGTTGACTCAATTGTTTAAATTTCAGCATCAGCCGTAATTAAATCTGCGTTATCAATCGCTTCTGCAAAAGCCGTTCTAGTATCTTTAATAATATTTAAATATCCGTTACGGTTGCATTAGCCCCTTCAATTGCATCAATAAAAACAAGTACTTTATCATACCTTAAGCCTAAGGTAGCGTGAACATCACCGCGTTGTTTTTCAATCGCGTTATTTCTAGTGACCTTACCATTATAAACATTAATCCAAATACCACCTAAAACAATCAATATAACCACTGCGATAATTATCGGAAACTTGATTATCTTTTTCATTGTCAATCATTAACCTTTCTGTTCACTTATATGAACCTGCTTTTATAATAAATCTTTACTTATTAATTTTCTTAAATTTGATTAATAAAAGCGCTGAAAAAAGTCGAAAGGTGAACTATCATACCAAAAAACACAAAAAAATAACATAATTTGATTTCAACCAACTGTAAGCGCTTGTATT